>DATISV010000217.1:0-2558 GCA_035468505.1 Luteolibacter sp.
CGCCGGGTTCTCGATTCCCTTTTCCGACACACGCCGCCCACCACCCTGATCGTTGACCAACCTTCGCTGTGCGTAGCCGTGCTCCAGCACCTATCCAGGCTCAAGCTTACGGCGCCCGCCGATGTCTCGCTGGCATGCACCGATATGAGCGACTCCTTCGAATGGTGCGATCCCAGCATCGCCCATATCGCGTGGGACTCGCGTCCGGTCATCAACCGCGTGGTGAAATGGGCCGACAACATCGGCCGCGGCAAGGACGATCGCGGCAAGATCGTCAGCAAGGTAAGGCTCTTGCTCGGCGGCACGATCGGGCCGGTGCCCGGGAAACGGTGAAGACTCCACGGGCCGTGGAGGATGTCGCGGTTCAGCGCCCGGCGAGGCGCAGGGCGGCGTGGATCTTGAAATCGATGAGTTTGCCGGCGGCTTCCTGGTCGCGCAGCCAGGTTTCGAGATCATTCATCGGGATGTGATGCACGGTGATGTCCTCGGCTCCGGTGCCGCCGCCCTCATGTTCGCGGGTGAGGCCGGTGGCTCGGAACAGATGGATGATTTCCGAGGTCATGCCGGCCGAAGTGGGGGTGTGCATCAACAGCCGGATTTGCGCGGCGCGGTAGCCGGTTTCCTCTAACAACTCGCGGGCGGCGGTGTCCGCCAGCGCTTCGCCGCGGTGCTCCTCCTCGTCGCCGACGATGCCGGCGGGAATCTCGATCACGCGGGCCTGCACCGGGACGCGGAACTGCTCGACGAGCACGATATTGTCCTCCGCGGTGATGGCGAGGATGCCGACGCATTCGTTCGAGTGCGGGCGGCGCACGAAGTCCCAGCGGCCGATCCGTTCGAGCCTCAGCCAGCGGGTTTCATGGAGCAGTTCGGAGTCGGGCATGGAAATTTGTCGGGCAAGAATGGCTGGCGCTTGACGTAACAGGGCGATACTTCCGGCTCGCACCCATGTCACGTCACGATTTTCCGATCCCCGTCGTCCACCAGCACCGCATCGTCTTCACGCATGCGGCCTTCGCTTCGGAAAACCTGGAACTCGCCACGCTGTTGGAGGAAGGTGGCGGTCGCCGCGCGCTGGTGCTGGTGGAAAACCACGTGGCCGAAGCCTGGCCCGGGCTGGAAGAGCGGATCGGGGAATATTTTTCCGGACTGGAGGTGGAACTCACCGGCATCCATCTGCTGCCGGGCGGTGAATCGGCCAAGGCGGACGACGGCATCGTGCGCCGGATCTGGGAACTCATCGCCGCCGCGCACCTCGACCGCCATTCCTTCCTTCTCGCCATCGGCGGCGGGGCCTTTCTCGATGTGGCCGGATACGCGGCCGCCACCGCGCACCGCGGCGTGCGGCTGGTCCGTTTCCCCACCACCACGCTCGCCCAGGACGACAGCGGGGTGGGGGTGAAATGCGCGATCAACTATTTCGGCAAAAAAAACTGGGTGGGTTCCTTCGCGGTGCCCTTCGCGGTGATCAACGACTTCGATTTCCTCCACACCCAGCCGGAGGAAACCCGCCGCGCGGGATTGATCGAGGCGGTGAAGGTGGCGTTGGTGAAAGACCGCGGATTCTTCGAGTGGATCGAGTCGAATCTGGAACCGCTTGCGGCGTTGGAAAAAGGCGTGCTCGAAACCTGCGTCGAGCGCTCCGCCATGTTGCACGCCCGCCACATCGCGGAAGGCGGCGATCCGTTCGAGACCGGCTCCAGCCGTCCGCTCGATTTCGGCCACTGGGCCGCACACAAACTCGAATCGCTCACTTCCTATCAACTCCCGCACGACCGCGCCGTCGCAGTGGGCGTGGCGCTCGATACGCTCTACTCCGCACGCGCCGGCATCGCGCCCGCTTCGCTCGTCGAGCGGGTTTTTCCGGTGATGCGCGCACTGCGTCTTGCCATCCATCACCCGGGCCTGGACCAGCGCGAAGCGGATGGCCAACGCGAGGTGCTTGCCGGACTCGACGAATTCCGCGAGCACCTCGGCGGCGAATTGACGCTCCTCATGCTGTGCGACATCGGCCGCGGGATCGATGTGCATCACGTCGATCAACCTCTGCTCGAACAATGCATCGATGAGCTTCGTTCGATGGCGTCGGCATGGGCGTTGTAAAAGATCGGGCCGTTCAAGGCTCCAGCTCTTTCAAGCGCCGCCAGAACTCCCGGAAATCGCCTCCGCATTCCTCTAACAGAGCCGTGAACTTCGGCACCTCCCGCTCGTATGTCGTGAATGAATTCAAGAGCGCGTTGTTCACCGGTCCGTTGATCCATGACTCCAGCCCGCCGCCCCAACTCCAATTCAGCGCCATCAGTTTCCGCCGCAGTTTCGCCAGCTCGCGTGACTTGGCCGCGCGTTTGTGCGTATCCGCCGCTGAACCATCGTAGATCTTCCCGAGTGCCGCGGCCGTTCCGTCGATCGCTTCCCGCGCCTGCGCCAGTTTTTCCAGCCGTGTTTCGTAATCCCGCGCCTCGTGGGGCCGGCCGGTGTGGGCGAACCACCGTCGCACGCCCTCACGCGCCACCGCTTCCGCCAAGCCCTCGTTCCATGAAGTGTGGCCGCGAATGTAA
>DATISV010000218.1:0-1580 GCA_035468505.1 Luteolibacter sp.
AGTATGGGTGCGAATTCGTGGAAATCAAGCTGTTGGATTGCGGCAATGAAAGCCCGCGCGACCGGTGATCGCCGCTACACGATCATTCCCGCGGCGACGGTTTCGTTGGTGCCGGGGTCGATGAGGATGAAGGAGCCGGTGTTGCGGTTGCGGCGGTAGGAATCGTGGATGAGCGGGGCGGCGGTGCGCATCGTGATGCGGCCGATGTCGTTCATATGGAAACACTCGACGTGCTCGATCTTGTGCAGGGTGTTGATATCGACGTGGTACTTCACCTCGCGGATCACGGCCTGGGTTTCGAGGGTGGTGTGGCGCACGACGAGCTTGGCGCGCGGCGGCATCGGGCGCGGGGAGAACCAGCAGATCATCGCTTCGATGTCCTGGCTGACATGGGGCGGGTTGTTGGCCTTGACGATGGTGTCGCCGCGCGAGATGTCGATCTCGTCGGTGAGGGTGAGGCAGACCGACTGCGGGGCGAAGGATTCCTCGATCTCGCCGTCGGCGGTGTGGATGGCCTTGATGACGGATTTGAAACCGGAGGGCAGCACGGTGATTTCATCGCCGGGCTTGAAGACGCCGCCGGCGACGCGGCCGGCGTAGCCGCGGAAGTCGTGCCATTCGTTGGACATGGGGCGCACGACCCACTGGACCGGGAAGCGGGCATCGACGTGGTTTTCCTCGCCGCCGACATAGACGTGTTCGAGGTGATAGAGGAAGGTGGGGCCCTGGTACCACGGCATTTTTTCCGACTTCTCGACCACGTTGTCGCCGTTGAGCGCGGAGATCGGGATGTCCTGGATCTCGACGATGTTGTCGAGGCGCGAGGCGAAGTCGCGGTAGTCCTGGACGATGTTGTTGTATACTTCCTCCGAGTAATCGACGAGATCCATCTTGTTGACGGCGAGGATGACGTGCTGGATTCGCAGCAGGTTGGCGATGAAGCTGTGGCGCTTGGTCTGCTCGATCACGCCCTTGCGGGCGTCGATGAGGATGATGGCGAGATTGGCGGTGGAGGCGCCGGTCACCATGTTGCGGGTGTATTGCGTGTGGCCCGGGGTGTCGGCGATGATGAACTTGCGCGTGGGGGTGGCGAAGTAGCGGTAGGCGACATCGATGGTGATGCCCTGCTCGCGCTCGGCCTTGAGGCCGTCGGTGAGGAGCGCGAGGTTGACGTTTTCGTCGCCGCGGCGGCGGGAGGATTCCTCCATGGCCTCGAGCTGGTCCTCGAAGATGGACTTGGAATCGTACAACAATCGGCCGATGAGGGTGGATTTGCCGTCATCGACGGAGCCGGCGGTGGAAAAGCGGAGAAGATCCATTGGAAAGTTTGCTAGTTTTCAGTTTGAAGTTTTCAGCGGAGAGGTGGCGGGAGTCAGTTGCCGGTGGGAGTCTTCAAATCCTGAAAACTGAACACTGAAAACTGACAAGCTCTTCTTCAGAAGTATCCTTCCTTTTTCCTGTCCTCCATGGCGGTTTCGGAGCGTTTGTCGTCGGCGCGGGTGCCGCGTTCGGTCTGGCGGGCGGCGGCGACCTCGGCGATGACCTCGTCGAGGTTCGAGGCATTTGATCGGACGGCTCCG
>DATISV010000219.1:0-12956 GCA_035468505.1 Luteolibacter sp.
GGGCCGAGGCCGCCACCGGCGGCGGCGACTGGCAGACCGGCATCGACAAGTTCCTCCAGTTCCTCAAGGAGCGTGACCCCGCGCTCGACCCCTACCAGCAAGGGCCGTTCCACATCAGCATGGCCATCTGTTACTACAACCTCGACAATATCGAGGAGGGCAACAAGCACCTCCAGACCGCCATCGACAACAAGCTCACCTTCCCCACGCCGGACAACCTGATTATCGCCGCTTTCCAGGAACTCGTCGCCGCCACGCTCCGCTCCAGGGAGGAGGCCCCGCTGCTCGACTTCGTCACGAAAAACCGCGGCGGACTCGTCATCGAGCCCTACCTGATGCAGCGCTACTCCAAAATCTTCCTCAAACTCACGGGCGATTGCGTGAAGGCCGGCCTGGACCGCACCGCCTTGGCCCTGCTCCAGTTCGTCCCGGCCACCGAGACCGCCATCGACGACCTCCGCGCCCGCCTGAAAGCGATGGGCCCCTTGCAGCGAATCAACGACGGAGCCAACTCGCTGGTCCGCGCGGAACTCGAAAAGGAACTGGCCGCCCTCGAGGCCGAGCGCCGCAGCGGCAATTCCAACGAAACCATCAAGCTTGCCGTCACCGCCTTCATCCACGAGCGCAACGGCAACGTCCGCGGTGCCCACGCGGCCTACCTCCTGTTGGAAACCTTCCACTCCAACGCGGACAAGCGCGAGGACAACCTGTTCAACCTCGCGCGCACCACTTCGATCGTCGGCAGTGCCGACGAAACCCGCAGCTACAGCGAAAAATTCATCGCCACCTATCCCGACTCGCGGCACATCTCCTCGCTGCGCCGCATCATGCTCGCCTCGCTGTTCTACGATGGCGAATACGACCAATGCATCGAGAGCGCGGACCCGATGAAAGCCACGCTCGAACCGGGCACGCCCGAGCATGACATGTGTCTCCATGTGCTTGGCGGCTCCTATTTCTTCACCGCCCGTTTCGAGGAGGCCCAGCCGCTGCTCGACGAGCATGTGAAACAATATCCCGAGAGCAGGTTCGCAATGGCCGCCGCCTATTTCCAGGCGTCCAACCTCTACCGCCTCGGAAACTGGAACAAGGCCGGGGAACTGCTCGACGCCTTCATTGCCAAGTATCCGGATTCCGGCGAGAACGAGTATCTTTCGCTGGCGCTCTTCGACCGCGCCAACTGTTATTCCTCCCTCGAACAACCCGAGCCCGCGCTGCAAATCATCTCGCGCCTCGTTCTCGAGTTCCCCAACGCCAGCATCATCGACCAGGCCTACATCCTGCGCGGCAACATCGAGCAGCTTCTCAACGAGAATCCCGCACGTGCCGAACAGGCCTACCTCGCCGCGCTCGACACCGCCGAAAAAATCAACCACAAGAACATCGCCGCCGAGGCGATCTACTGGATCATCAACCTGATCGGCCTGCCCGAGAGCGACCGCATCAAGGAAGCCGTCCCATTCGCCGACCGCTTCTGGAGCGACTTCGCCGAGGGGTCGCAGCTCCGCGCCAGCATCGCCATTTCCCAGTTCCCGGCGCTCGCCGCCGTGGACCGGACCGATGACGGAATCGAGCGGCTGCGCCAGATGATCGTCGAATACACCCGCGCCGACCAGACCGACGTGCTGGAGGAACTCATCCCCGCCTACACCGACGCCTATCTCACCAAACACACGCCGCAGGAACTCAGAAACCACTTCTTCGATTTCCCGGACATCCGTCCCACCGACATCGCGGCCCGCGCCCTGCTGCGGGTTTCCGTGATCGGAGTGTTCGAAAAAATCGCCCGGGAAAGCGAGGACGAGGACGAAAAACGCTCCGCCGTCGCCCTGGTCAAGGTGCTGGTCCAGCAGCTCAAAACCGATTTCGACCTCAAGCAGCTTTCCACCTCAATCCTCGTCCAACTCGGCGATTTCCTCCGCCTCCGCACCGCCACCCCGCGCGAGGCGATCCCCTACTACGACGAAGTGCTCGCCAGGGAAGGCAACGAATTCCGCTTCCGCGCGCTGCTCGGCCGCGCCAAGGCCTACGCCTCTTCCCCCGCGCCGGAGGACATCGACAAGGCGCTCGCCGATTTCGCCGCCGTTTACGCCGAGTCCGAAGACAACAAGGAGGACGAGGAAGCGCTATACCGCACCGTCGAACTGCTGGTCGCCAAGGGGGCCTACGCCGAGGCCGGCAAGCAGGCGCTCGTTTACCTCGACGACCGGAATTTCAAAACGAACTCCGCGGCTGTCGGCATGCTGCTCGCCCAGTCCTTCGACAAACGCAAGATGATGGAGGACGCCATCTCGATGTATGGCCAGGTGTGGGCCGGCAACAACATGGGCGACATCTCGATCTCCGCCCCGGCCATCAAGCGCTGGATGGAACTCTCGTGGCAGCGCAACCGCTCCGCCAAGGACCCGAGGACGCCCTCCGACCGCCAGGCGGCCTACGAATCCGGTGCGAAATACATCGAAGGCACCGCCCCGCTCAAGAACCAGATGACCCCGGAAGAACTCAAGGCCTGGAACGAGGTGGAGGAACTGGTCAAAAACTACGAGGCGGACCCCGACATTAAGTCGATGGCCGAGATCAGGCGCGAGAAAGAGGCGGCCGGCGGACTCCGGCTCGTCCGCTGAAACCCGCCGCACACATCAAACCCCAACCTTTTCCCGTCATGTATTTCCGCGCATCCTTCCTCCTTCCGCTCGCCCTCGCCGGCAGCGCCTTCGCCCAGAACCCGCAGGACTCCTTCCAGACTCCCGCCTTCCTGATCAGCGAAAACGGCACCACCTTCCAGCGTGTCTGGATCGTCAGCGCCACCAAGACCAATGTCCGCTACCGCGAAACCGAGGTCTCCACCCAGATCGAGGAAACCCGCATCAACCGCTTCGACACCATCTTCATCCAGGAGCCGCCCGACTACGCCAAAGCACTCGATCTCTATCAGGCGCGCAAGTATGCCGAGGCGAAGGAACTCTTCGCCAAGGTCAGGGAAACCTACAGCCCGGTGGCCACCATCGAGAACAACCCGTCCACCCTCGCCGCCTACCACGAAATGGAGTGCCTGCGCAAACTCGGCGACCTCGAGAGTCTCGCCACCGCCTTGCGCGGGTTCGACAAATCCCCGCTGACCCGCGAAAACCATCTCCGCCAGATCGAGCTGTATCTCATGTGGGAAGCCGTGCGCGGCGGGAACTGGGAGCAGGTCGAAAAAATCGTCGAGGAACGCGCCAAATCCCGGCTCCCCGGCGACCAGCGCGCCCAGCTCGCCTACTGCCACGCCCTGGCGCTTGAAGCCACCGACCGCCAGGAGGAGGCCGTCGCCGCCTATCACCGCGCCATGGTCGCGGACTCCGCCGCCTCGGAGGAAATCAGCCGCCAGGCCGCACTCAAGGTGCTCGCCATCCTCGCCGCCAAACCCGAGGTCAAGCGCGCCATCCAGTTCTGGGGCAAGCCGGAGCAAAACACCGCCAGCCCCGGATACAACCAACTGCTCGAAGCCTCCTCGCTCGCCAATCTCTATGTGATATCCTTCGGCGGTGGCGACCCCCTGCCGGAAGAGTTCCAAGACTTCCCGACCTACCGGCCCAAGAAGGATCAGGAACCCGGCCTCGGAGCCGAGCCTCCGGAAACCGAGTGATCCGCCATCACCACGCAGGCGTCTGAGTCGGGGTTTCAGTCAATCTTCCCTCCGCCCGAGACCGCCATGCATGCGGCTCCCCGGAGCTTAGCGGAAAATTTGTCAAGAAAAGTGTAATATTTAACTGGATGAACGAAGTGCTTTGGGATAAACGGCTTGCGTCATTCACCCCCGATCGCAAGCCATGTCCGCCACGTCCGAGCACACCCACCACATCAAGATCCGTTCCACCCAGTTGGAAATGCCGGCCACTTCCGGCGGTGGACGGGACACCGACGATTACGATCGCAAGCTGAGGGCGGCCCAGGAGGAATTGCAGCGCATACAGCAGCAGCAGGAGGAACTCGAACGCAAGAAGGCGGAACTCGAGGAACTCACCAGCCGCAAGCGCGCCTTCGTGGCCCAGCAGGTGGAACTGACGGAAAAACTCACCGCCGCGCTCACCCTCATCGACCGCGAGTTGTTCGAAATGCGCAACGAGACCGAGGATCTCGAACAATGCCGCGGATGCTTCGCCTCACATTTGGACAAGATCCAGAAATTCACCCCTGAAAACTGGACCCGCGACAACCTGCCCGAAAAGCTCGAGCGCGCCACCATGGTCATCGACCTCGCCGCCGACGAATACGAACAGGCCGCCGCCCATTTCCAAGGCACCCGCAGCGGATCCATCTTCGGCCATCCCTCCAAACGCGGACGCGCCACCGCGCGTGGCCGCCAGACCGGTGAGTTCGCCGCCCAGTTCCGCAACGGTCTGGCCTTCAACCTGCCTGTCGTTGTGCTTGGTGCCGCCGCCCTGATCGTCTATCTGCTCAAGTAAACGATCCCGTCACCCATGAGCCGCGAAAAATTGTTCAAGGAGGAACACGAACTCGACGAGGTGCTGGCCCGCCAGCAGGAGCTGAGGAAACGCCTGCGCGAGTTCGAACGCAACCGCCTTGAAATCGAGCGCAGCCGCGCGGAACGCGAGTGCACCATTCCCCCGCTCGATGAAATCCAGGAGCGGGAGAGATACCGCCAGCACGAGCAACTCGTCTCGCGCGGCGAAGTCGCCAACGTCCGCCGCGATCAGAACCAGGGCCTGCTCCTGCTGCTCCTGCTGCTCGCCGCCACCGCGTCGCTCGTCTGGTGGGGCCTGCGCCTGATGCAGGGCGGCTGATCTCCCGGACTCAGAATTTCCTGAGCGGAGCCGGCAGCTTGCCTCCGCCGGATTTCAGCCGCTTCGCCAGATCCGGCCATTGCGAGCGGCTCACGATGTAGCCCACGCACTCGGGTTTGCCGCAGCGGCACGGGTGATCCTCGTAGCAATCGACATCGAAGCCGTAATCGAAAGTGAGTTCCTCGCCCTCGTTGATGTCGTGCAGGGCATGGATGAATATTTTACGCCCCTCGATCCACGCCTCGCAGTTCGGCGCGCACGAGTGATTGATGAGCCGCGCGGTGTTCCACGGCACGTTGCCGTCCAGATCGTAATTCCTGGAGAGCGTGAAGATGTAAACCGCGGCGTCGCCGTGCTCGACGGACTTGCGGTGCTGCGCGTTGCCGCGCTTCTCGCTCTCGCGCTTGTCGATGCGCTCGCCCACGTATTCGATGATGCGCTCCCCCTTCGCGATGAAACAGGTCGCATAAACGCCGCGGCCGTGGATCTCTGACCCGCGAACCTCGCAGTAACGGCTCTGGCCGCGCTGCCACAGTTCGACCAGTTTGCGATGCAGTTGTTTTTCCGAAATATTCGGATTCTTTCCCGATGACATATGCGATTCTAACGGACTTCACGCTTGCCCACCGGCGGCAACTCCATGTCCTTCGGCAGGGTGATGAACAAACCGCGCAGGTCCGCGGTGGTCAGGCCGGAGCCGTCGATGAAGGACCAGTCGAGCTTGTCCTTGTCGGCCACGGCCACTTGGAAACCCGTGTTCTCGATCACCATCGGCCGCGGATTGCCCTCGGCGATGATCCGGAAACGCGTCACGGTGGGCACCAGCACCAGCCACTTGGTGAATACCATTCGTTCTTTTTCCACACCGTTTTCACGAACCTTCTTCGTGCCCGGGGAAACCTCGTGGACGACCGGTTCTCCCTGCGGCTTGAACGATATCATCGTGATCCCCTGGCGGATCATCTCGGCGGCCACTCCCTCGAGCCGCCGCTCCAGTTCCGCCATGCCGCCCATGCGCGCCGCGGTGCGCTGTTTCCACTCGGGATTCATCCGATCCAGTGCGGCCTGGTAGCGACCCAGCACCACTTCGTCACCCAGTTTCCCGACCGCCGCCACCGCCGAAGCCTTCACTCCGGGCGGCACGGGCTCGGCCATGATTTCGGCTTCGCCGGTTCCTCCGTCCTGCGCGCGGACGGGAGATACCCACGCCATCATGATGGTCGCGACAATCGCCGTCAGATGGATGATTCGTTTCACGCGCGGATGAATGCCCGCAGCCGCCTGCCACGTCAAGCGCGGGGAAATTCGTTTCGGCTGCAAATCCGCTTGGAATCACCGCGGGCATTGCTAATCCTCTCCGCCCCATGGCGAAGCAGGCACTCGGCAAAGGACTCGGAGCACTCATCAGGAAAAGCGCCACCGCGCCGGCTCCCGATGGCGCCGATGCCGACTCCGTTTTCAAACGCGTGCGCGACGTGCCGCACGACCATGTCATCCCCAGCCCGCTGCAACCCCGCACCCGCTTCGTGGACGCGCCGCTCGACGATCTCGTTGAGTCGATCCGCCAGCACGGCATCATCCAGCCGCTCATTGTCCGGCCCGTCGATGGCAAGCTCGAACTCATCGCCGGCGAGCGCCGCTGGCGCGCCTCGGGCAAACTCGGCCTGGCCACCGTGCCCGTCATCGAACGCGAGGCGTCGGACCGCGACGTGCTCGAAATGGCCCTCATCGAGAACCTCCAGCGCGAGGACCTCAACCCGATGGAGGAAGCCGCCGGCTACGTGCGCCTGGCCAGGGAGTTCTCCATGAAACAGGAGGAAATCGCCGCGCGCGTCGGCAAATCCCGCGCCAGCGTGGCCAATGCCATGCGCCTGCTCGATCTGCACAAGGACGTGCAGCTGCTCGTCGCCCAGGGACGCCTCACCGTGGGGCACGCCAAGGCCGTGCTCTCCATCAAGGACCACGCAACCCAACAGCTCGCCGCCGACCAGATCATCCGCCGCCAGCTCACCGTGCGTGCCGCGGAGAAACTCTCCCAAGGCCTCGCCAACGGCTCCGCCACCAAGGCCGGTGGAACGAAATCGTCCGCGCCGACGGGCGAAACCGACGTCCACCTCAAGGCCATCACCGGCAAGCTGCGCGAACGCCTCGCCACCCACGTCGCGATCCACCACTCGCCGAAAAAAGGCCGCATCGAAATCGAATACTACGGCGACGACGACCTCCAGCGGCTGCTCGATCTGTTCGGCGTCGCCTTGTAAGGCCCGGTCAGACATAGCCGCTCATCCCATTGCCAAAAGAGACTGCCGGAACGGTCGAAGCGAGGACTTTTGCCAACAGGTCCGAACTCTGACCGCTACTTCGAAAGCAATTCCACCATCAGCTTGCCCATCCCTTCTCCCACGTTCATGTAGGTCTCGGCATCGCCACCGTAGTGACCTCCGCTGCCTCCCTTGGAGACAGGCTTCGAATAGAACACCGCCGCCTGATCCTTGAACTCCGGCAGAGCAGCGAAGTCGAACATCTTCTGCGAAAGAGTCGCACTCTTGTCGTGTTCACCCAATGTGGCGCAAACAAACTTGGCGTTTGGCGCATTGAAGTCTTTTCTCAGGTCGTTGAACAGAAAAGCCAGGTTCTTGTCGTAAGTCTCCACGTTCCCCTTGCCTGGCTCCGCATTTCCCTGCCACCAGAAGAAACCCGCGACTTCGTATTCCTTGGCATCAGGATAATAGGCGGATAAATTTTCAAGCGCATCCTGGGCGGCGCCTACGTCTTGATCATACTGGAGGCCTGCATACCAGCCATCCCTGTCTTCCTTGACTTTCCGATTCGAACTCTCCGAGTCCCCTTGGTATGACATGCCATCTTTTCCGGTGCCTACCGCACTGGGTGGCAGCAGGTCCCAGCCCAACGCACGGTTGCCCACACACGATTTCAATATCATCACAGGCGCGTCAATCACCTGACCCAGATAGTTCCCAATGCCGATTTCCGGGCCGAATTTCCCACTACCATTCCCGTTTTCAGCGGTTAGCCAGTCGTTGTATCTCTGTTCCCCCATGCAGAAAAAGACATTGCGGACATCCTTGCGCACGTTCCAGTTCCCTCCATCGTCAACCAGGTATGGATATTTTTCAGGAGCAATCCCCTTGAGTTGACCTGCATTCCCGAAGCCCAGCATGTTGGACTGACCCATCAGGATGAACACCTGCACCGGTTTGCTCATGTCGGCTTCCTTGCCATCGGGATCAGGAATCTCGTCGGGCACCTTGCCGGTGACTTTCGCGGCGGTGGACGATCCGCCCGGGTTCGCTTGCGGCGGAGGCAGCTTGATCCCCTCGGCCTTGAGAAACTCGATGTCATTCTCAGAAAGCAGTTTCTGGTCGAAAGTCATCGCCCGCCCGCCACGGTCCACGGTCACCTTGCCGGTGCCAGGATCGTATGCGGTCAACTCGCCCTCGAAGGTGCTTTTGCCGTCGGCGCTGGTCCAGGTGCGCGCCGGCGAAAAGCCGAGAATCGTGAGTGAAACAAGAATACATGCCGGCAGGTGGCGGAAGCGTGGCTTTTTCATGGTGCGGAAACAGGGGGTTCTACGTGGAGGACGGGCAAATGTTTGCAGATGGCGCGTGAATATCAATCCCAAGACCGTGGCGAGGGTGGCATGTTCCGGTCCCGAATGCCACATGCCCTCCGGTCTCCGGCCAATCATCGAAAATAAACATTTTCCCGTGTGCCCGCTAAATGCCGCGAACGCCGAGCGTATTCGCCCCACGCATGAGCGCTCCCACCATTTGCATCCGCCCGTCACAGGCAAAATCCACCCTGATCGCACTCATCGCCGCCGGCACGGCATTCGCCACCTGCGCGGCCGCGGTCGAACTCGGAGCCCCCTTCGCCGACCAGGCCGTCCTCCAGCGCGACATGAAGGTCCCCGTCTGGGGCTGGGCCGAACCCGGCGCGGAAGTGACCGTCGAGTTCGCCGGACAGAAAAAATCCGCCACCACGCCTGCGGACGGCAAGTGGACCCTGGAACTCGATCCCCTCGCCGCCAGCCTCGAACCGCGCGAAATGAGCGTCACCCTCGGCAATGGCGATTCCCGCGTGCTCAAGGACATCCTCGTCGGCGAAGTCTGGATGGCATCGGGCCAGTCCAACATGCAATGGCTCGCCTCGAAGTCGGATGTCGGCCAGGTCCTCCTCAAACAGATCGACGAACGCGTCGCCGCCGGTGAGGAAAAACCGCCGGTCATCCGCGAGGCGAAAATCACCGATTTCTTCGCCACCCACCATCCGATCGAACACGCCACCGCCGAGTGGGCTCCGGGCGGCGGCGATTCCAGCGCGGTCGCCTATGCCTTCGCCTATCAACTGTGGAAGGAACTCGGCGTGCCCATCGGCATCCTCAACTGCTCGTTCAGTCAGACCGCCATCCAGGCCTGGACGCCGCGCGAGGGATTCGCCTCCGGCGAGGACGATTACACCCGGGCGATCCATCAGAAGATCCTCGAATCCGACCCCGCCACCCCCGAGCACAAGGCGGCATGGGAAGCATTCTATCAGGAAATTGAAACCACGCTGCGCGAAAACAGGGAACGCGTCGCCAACGGCAGGGAGGCGATGAACATCTCCACCAAGACGCCCGCCAACATGCAAGGCAACCGCGACGCCACCTGGCTGTTCAACGCCCGGCTCAACCCGATGATCCCCTATGCCATCCGCGGCTGCATCTGGAACCAGGGATATGCCAACATGAACGAGGGCATCGTCTATTACAACAACCTGCACAGCATGATCCGCGGCTGGCGCGCCAAATGGAACCGGCCCGACCTGCCGGTCTATTTCCACCAGTTCTACTGCCCCGGCCAAAAGGGCGAATGGAACAACAGCCCGGACATCGGCGGTACCGCGGAAATGCGCCTCGGCACCTGGCTCGCCCGCGACATTCCGCACACCGGCATGGCCAGCCAGATCGACATCACCGGCGCCATTCACTACGGCAACAAAACCCTCCCCGGCCAGCGCCTCGCGCTCCATGCTCTCAAAAACCAATACAACAAGGACATCGTCGCCGACGGACCGATGTTCCAGTCATATGAAGTCAAGGGCGATCAACTCACCGTCACCCTCGATCACGCCGCCGACGGTCTCGTCGTCGCCGAAACCGGCACCAACAGCAAATCCGGACTCGCCATCCCCACCGAAATCCCCAACGGCGCGGATCAGGTGAAACTCTTCTACGTCGCGGGAGAAGACCGCGTCTGGCACCCGGCCCGCATCGTCGCGATCGATGGTAACAAGGTCACCGTCGCCTCGCCGCAGGTGAAATCCCCGCGCGGCGTTTCCTACGCCACCGGCGGCGTCGGCAACCAGCCGAACTTGTATAACAAAGCCCTGCTTCCCACCACGCCCTTCATTTACTTCGACAACAAACTCGTCACCCGCGAGACATGGCCCGACGATCCGATGAAAATCGCCGGAGTCGTGCCCGACCCGAATGCCGGCGGCCTGTTGGAGGAATACCGCAAGATGCCGCTGCTCAGCACCCAGTTCCGCGACAACGCGGTTCTTCAAGCCGACGTCCCGGTCACCCTCTGGGGCTCCGCCATCCACGACTGGGGCTACGAGGCCAAGGGCAAGGCGGAAGTCCATTTCAGCTTCGCCGGGACGGAAAAAACCATCCCCGTCACTCCCGGCATGCGCGAGTGGAGCGTCACCGTGCCTGCGATGAAAGCCACCACCGCGCCGCAAACGCTCAAGGTTCGCTTCACCATCGATGGCGAACTGGCCCACGAGCGCGTCGCCCAAAACATCGTCATCGGCGATGTCTGGTATGTCGCCGCAGCGGCCATCGACATCGATTTCCCCGCCGCCGACGGAAAACCGGCGGGCATCGTCCGCATGATCACCCGCAAGTCGAAAACCTCGGACCACACCCGCCCGCGGCGCTTCAGCGTGGCCACATCCACCACCCCGCTCAACCGCTTCGCCTCGTTCTGGGAGGACGCCGCCGGCCCCGCCGCCGCCATCGGCCGCGCGCTCTCCACCAGCCCGGACCGCCCGGTCGGCATCATCTTCATGCAGACCACCCACTCGAAAGGCTCGCCCGACGCCATCCTCAAGGAATGGATCGCCGCCGATTGCCTCAACCTCGCACCCAGCCTGGCGGAGGATTACAAGGAACTGGCCGGCATCCGCCCCGGCAATGAACATTACGACGCCAACGTCCACCGCTACGTGGCGGCGTGGAAAACATACTGGAGCGAATACATCCCCGAAATGATCGCCACCAAGCGCGTGCCCGATGGCGCGGCTTGGGGCAAATATCCCGACCTCGCCAGCTCCATCAACACCACCGCCTCGCAGACCTGGAACGTGATGGTCGAATCCTTCACCCCGGCCGCGCTCAAGGGAGTCGTCTTTCTAACAGGTCCCGACATGGTCGCCGCCGACCAGGGCGCGTTGTTCGGCAAACAGATGACCGCGCTCGCCAACTGCATGAAACGGAAATTCGGCGGCGATGATTTCCCTTTCCTTTACACCCTTCCCGCCAAATCGCTCGCCCCGCAGATCACACCCCCGGACGACATCAAGGGCAACAGCACCGCGCTCGAAATCGCCGACTGGCAGAACGGCTCCGCCATCCTCGATTGGCTCGCCGGAGCTGTCCACTGAGCGGCAGGCGATCATCACGTGATGTCTCGCGCACAGGCGGCTTCGAGCCGCCTGTGCGTTTTTCATGGCGTTTCAAAGCGTCACTCCATTGTAATGACATTGGTGAGGTCTATGCAAATGTTCACACATGCGAATTGTTGCAAGTTTTGACTTGCATACTTGTGGCGGATTCCTTGGATTAAGTGTTTAAATGTCACATAGGTGAATCCCCCCCACATCGAAATGATGTTAGGTCGTTATGGATTCCGCCCCTCTTTGCCCCCTGAAAAGTCATGACACACTTTGTTTCAATTTTTCCGAAACAACGAGGTTCATTCCGATCAGGATGCCTGGATCACATGGCGCCAATCGTCCACGGAGCGGCGGCGCTAGCGCTGCTCGCCCTGCCGGCTCATGGCGGTGTGATCGCCACCGATACCGCCGTGCCCGCCGTGATGGATGCAAGCGGAACGGAAGCGGATCCGGCGCAATACATCGTCGGCAACTCCGGTCCGGTCAGCGTGGATTTCGGCACGACCAGCCTGACCGTCGGCAATTTCAACTCCCGCAACCAGTTGATCGTGCGCAACGGATCCACGGTGACGCATCTGGGCCTTTCAATGGGGCTTGATTTGCTGTCCAGCCACAACCTGATCCTGGTGGAAGGCGCAGGCAGCCAGTTAATCCGCAGGCCGGGCGATCATGAGGGCATTGGCGCTCGACCGCTTTACATCGGAACCGATGTTCTCTCGTCCGACAACCTGCTGCACATTCGGGATGGTGGCATGGTGGTTGGTGAAGCCTTGCGGCTTGGCAATGGCGGATTTTCATCGACCAACAACAGCCCCCGCAACGCCTGCCTGGTCGAAAGCGGTGGCAGCTTCGCCACGGACGGACCGTTCGTCGGAGCAGGAGCGGTGGTCATCGGCGATCGTGCCGAGGATTGTTCGCTGACGGTGCGGGGAAGTGGCACAAGTTTCACTGCAACCGGAAACAACAAAACCGTATCCGTGGGCTATGGTGCATCGGGCACCGGCAACATACTCAGCGTTTCCGATGGCGCGGTTTTCACCTGCGAAACGCTCACCTGCGGCGATTTCGGCTCGGTCAACAACCTCGCCATCATTTCCGACACCGGCACAGTTCTGACGACGGAGGATCTGGTGATCGGCAGAAACAGCGCGGCCGGAAATATTTTCCGCATCGAAAACGGAGCGCTTCTAGTGGTGAACCGGAATAGCGCCTCGCAGCTTCAAGGACTGTCCATGAACGAAGTGAGCGCCACAGGCAACCTGCTCCAACTCAAGGGCGGTTTCCTCGCATGGAACGGCGATCACGTCGCGGATATCGCCGCGCTGGTGGATGAAATCGAGGTCTGGAACGGCACCGCCTACGAAACCGCCAACGGCAGCGCGTTTTTCGACGTGACCTATTTCGCCGACGACACCTCCGCCAAAGCCGCCACTGCGGACGGAGGATTCGCAGGCTACGACGGGTTGGGCGGTTACACCCTGCTCC
>DATISV010000220.1:0-26863 GCA_035468505.1 Luteolibacter sp.
GAGGAACGGAACATACTCGGTGGTGACTTCGATGAAACGCGCGCCGGATTCCGCGAGGCGGCGTGCAAGCAGGCAGCCGCGGCCGAAGCGACCATCACCGTAGGAGTCCCGCACGGCCTGCGGTTCTCCTGATAGATCGAACGCCTCCTTTTCCTTGGAACCTAACAGACGGTGCGCGTTCTCAAGCGATCGCAGCATCGATTCCTGTTGGTAATCGCTCATGAAATCGCGGTGCGGATTGGCGTCCACGAGTTTGCGGTAGAGTTTGTAGCGGTTGGCGAAGCGCCCGGCGTCCATGCCCTCGGGCGGGCGCACCGAGCTGGCGGCGTCGTTCGGATCGGGCAGGTTGAATGGTCCGTATTCCGCGCCGAAGAATCCGCCGGTGGTGAAGGCCTTGAGCTCCTCGCTTTCGCCGTGGCCTTCGAGCCGCTGGCCGATGTTGATGAACGCGGGCATCACCGGATTGCGCGGGCCGAGCACGCGGGCCATCCACGCGCCGATGTGCGGCGCGGCGACGGTCTGCGGCGGCACGTATCCGGTGTGCCAGTGGTATTGGTGGCGCGAGTGGAGGATCGATCCGAGGTCCGGCTGCACATGCGAGCGGATCAGCGTGGCGCGATCCATCACCTTGGCGATCTCTTCGAGGCCGGCGCTGATCTTCACGCCGTCTAGCGAGGTATCGATGGCCGGGAAAGTGCTGAGGATCTTGTCCACGGGCAGGCCTTTTTGAAACGGCTGGTAGCCTTTGGGATCGAAGCTCTCCGGCGCGGCCATGCCGCCGGCCATCCACAGCAGGATGCAGCAATCGGCGGTGGCCTTGGGATGAACGAGTTGCTCCGAGCCGAACGCGCGCGGCACACCCGACATCGCGGCGGCGAGGCTGGAGGCGGAGAGCGCTTTGAGAAACTGGCGGCGGTTTTGCGTTTCCATGGCTGTTAGAACGGTTTGGTTCAGCGGACGAATTGGAATTCGGGAAGAAGAAGCACCATCCAGAGGAAATCCTCCACGGCATGCGGTTCGGGTTTGTCTCCGAGAATGGCCGACAAACCGCGTGATTCGGCTGGCGAGGGACGGCGGCTCAGCGCGCGCATGTAAACCGTTTCCACCAAGGCATCGGTGGAAAGATTCTCCGCACCGAGTCGCGCCGCGCCTTGCTTCAGGGCGGCGGCGAGTTGTCCGCCGTTGGCGAGGTCGATGGCTTCCAGCGTGGTGATGTTGTCGGGCCGCATGCTCACGATCTGTTCGCGGTTCGGCCTGCCGAGCGCGCGCATCAGCAAATCGGCAGGAACCAGTGAAGCGCGCACCATCTTGTTAGCGGCATCTTCTTTGCGTTGAACGGCTTTGTGTGGCTTGTCCGGAGCCGTACCGGTAATCCACCACACGGCATCGACGAATTGCTCGGCAGTCATGCGCTTGGCCAGCGGGCCGCGGAACAACTTCGCATCGTCGTCCTTGCCGGTGATGACGGCTTCGCTCTGATAGATTTGTGATGAAGCGATGTAGGCGAGCGCTTTTTTCAAATCATGTCCGTCCTCGGCGAAGCGGACCGCGAGATGGTCCAACAAATCCTCGTTCCACGGCTCGGTATCCATCGCGTCCACCGGATGCGCGATGCCGCGGCCCATCAGGCGGTGCCACAGGCGGTTGACGATGGTGCGGGTGAAGCGGCCGTTGTCGGGATGGGTCATCAGGCCGGCGAGTTGTTTGAGCCGCTCGGGCTTGGGTGCCGCGGGATCCACCGTGCCGAGTTCGGGGAAAATCCACTTGGCTTCCGCCATGCGGCCGGTCGGCTTGTCGCAGCGCGCCATCTCGATCGGCTGGTCGGCGAAGATCGCGGCGAGTCCGTAGGCGTCGTCGAGTTTCCAGCGGTCCACGAAACTGTCGTGGCAGGACGCGCACTTCATGTTGAGGCCGAGGAAGGTCTGCGAGATCGATTGCGAGAACTGCACTTCGCGCGTCTGGCTGGCGTTCACGCTGCCGCGCCACTTGATGCCCTCGATGAAACCGCTCGATTGGTTGTCGGGTGGCGCTAACAGCTCGCGTGCGAATTGATCGTAGGGCTTGTTTTCCAGCAGCGCCTGATAGAGCCATGCGGTGACCGGCTTGCGGCCGCCGTCGATGTAGCCGGTGCCTTGGTAATCGTTGCGCAGGAGATCGTTCCAGAAACTGAGCCAGTGTTCGGCGTAGTCGGTGTTCCGCGCGAGGATGGTGGCGATGAGTTTTTCGCGCTTGTCGGGCGACTTGTCGGCGACGAAGGCATCGACGTCCGCGGGTTCGGGCGGCAGACCTGTCAGATCGAGCGTGAGCCGGCGGATGAACGCGGCGTCGCCGAGAGGCCGCGGGCGGGTGATCCCGTGTTTCGCGAAATACGCGTCCACGAATCGGTCCACCGGATGCGCGCGGCCATCGACGACCGGCGGCAATTCCGGTTTGCGCGGTTTGAGCGGCGGTTCGTAGGCCTCGTTGCCGAATGTGAATCCCGGCTCCCAGTTCATGCCGCCGTCGATCCATTTGCGGAGCATCTCCACCTGCTCGGCGGGCATGCGCGGGCCTTTGGGCGGCATGCGGTCGGATCTGTCATTGGACAGGATGACTTCCATCAAGAGACTGTCTTCCGCGTTTCCCGGTTCGACGACTTCGCCGTATTCCGATCCCGCGATGAACGATTCGCGGGTGTTCATGGAAAATCCGCCTTTTTTCGCCGCCTCCATGTGGCACTCGGCGCAATGCTTGCGGAGGATCGGCGCGACCTGATGGGCGAAGTCCACCTCGCCTTTGGCCTGGAAGGCGATGGCCAGCGGGAAGAGGAGAATACGGCATGCGCGTTTCATGGGCGATAAGTTGACGTGCAATCCGGCCAATACGCGGCGAGGCTTCCGCTCTTTTCAAGCGTGTTGTGCCCGGGGTGGGACGAACGAAGAAAGCACGAAACATGGTCGCCATCCGGGCGTAGGTCAGTATGCGGAATTTCCACTGGAAACCACAGGGTTCTTCTGGAAGTTTCCCAATGCCCGGCGATGATGCCGGGTTTCATGTCCCCATGAGTCAGCCGTCACCACCCACGAAAACCGCCATTCCCGAATCGCTGAGCCGCCAGCTTGCCGATTTCCGGCGGCATTTGTGGCGCACCAAGGTGTTGGAGGCGGTGGCCGCGGGGGTCATCGGGCTGCTTGTTTCGTTCCTGCTGGTGTTCGGCCTAGAACGGGTGTGGCCCACGCCCGCCGTGGTGCGCCTGCTGATTCTGGCGGGCGGCGTGTCGTTGTTCGCCGTGTTCGCGCCGTATTGGCTGCACCGCTGGGTGTGGAAGCAGCGTCGCGAGGCCCAGCTAGCCCGCTTGATCGCGAAACGCTATCCCGGTCTCGGCGACCGCCTGCTGGGCGTGATCGAGCTGCAAGGGCAGTCCGAAGCCGAGGATACACTCTCGCCGCGCCTGCGTGAGGCGGCGATGGCCGCAGTGGCTGCGGAAACGGGCCGCCGCGATCTGGACGACGCCTTGCCGCCGCGCCGACACCGTCGCTGGTCGCTGGTGGCGATGGTGCTGGCCGCAGGAGCCGCTGCCGCATTCACGCTCACGCCGCGTGCCGGCATCAACGCGCTACAACGCTGGCTGATGCCGCTCTCGGACACCGAGCGCTACACGTTCACACGCCTCGTCGCGCCGCCGGAATACCTTGCCGTGCCTTACGGCGAGGCATTCGAGGTGTCGCTGCGGCTGGCCAAGGATACCGAGCAACGCCCCGCCACCGGCACGGGCCGCTACGGCGCGCAGCCCGTGGTTTCCGCCGCGCTTGATGGTGGGAGTTACGCGTTTTCCTTCCCCGGCCAGCAGGACCCGGGAACGGTCGTTTTCCGGATCGGCGACCTGCGGCACCGCCTGCGCGTCGAGCCGGTGCTGCGGCCGTCGGCCGAAATGGTCCGCGCGGTGGTCGAGCCGCCGGAATACCTCGGCATCGCCGGGCGCACCGTGGAACTCAGCGCCGGCGCCCTGAGCGCGGTGGAGGGTAGCAAGCTGCGCTTCGAACTGGAAATGAACCGCCCGCTTGCCGCCGCGTCCTTCGGCCCCACGCGCGGACTGCCGCCGGTTTCCATGGCGCTTGACGAGGCCGCTCCACCCGAGCACGACCCGGTGGGTGGCGAAATGGAAATTTCCGGCGACACCGCCGCCACGGGATGGATCGCAGTGGGCGCGACGCCCTTCGAAGTGCCGCTCGCCTGGCGCGACCGGCTCGGGCTCAATGGCGATAGCGGCTTCCGCCTGCGGGTGGATGCCCTGCGCGACGCCGCGCCAACGTGTTATCTTCAGGGCATCGACCGCCAAAGCGTGATTCTCCCCGAGGAGACCCTCGAATTCGAGGTGCTTGCGGAGGACGACTTCGGAGTGAAACACAGCGGCATCGAGTGGAGCGGCCAGTTCACCCGCCCCACCGACGAATCGCCCGCCCGCGGCGAACTCGAACTCGCCACCGGTGGTCCCGAGCAACGCCGGCTGCTCACCGACGCCGCGTTTTCGCCGTCCGTCTTCGGCATCGGCCCGCAGAAAATCACGTTGCGGGGTTTCACCGAGGACCGTTTCCCCGAGCGCGGCCGGGTTTATTCCGAGCCGGTCGTGATCTACGTGCTCACCCGCGACGAGCACGCGCAGATGCTCAAGAACCGCTTCGACCGCCAGATCATCGAACTCGAGGACCTCGCGCGTCGCGAACTCGGCCTGCTGGAGGAAAACGAACGGCTCGACAAGCTCGATGGCGAGCAGCTCCAAAACGAGGAAAACCGCAACCGCCTCGCCCAACAGGAACGCGAGGAAACCGAGGGCGCCAACCGCATGGAAACCCTCAAGCAGCAGATGGAGAAACTCATGCAGGACGCCAGCCGCAACGGCGACATCGATCCCAAGACGATGCAGAAAATGGCCGAGGCGCTCAAATCCGTGCAGGAACTCGCCGAGCAGAACATGCCGCGAGTGAGCGAAAAACTCGGCGACTCCCAGGAGCCTTCGAACACCCCGGAAAAAACCAAACAGGACCTCGGCGAGGCCATCGAGCAACAGCGCGAAGTGGTCGAAAAAATGCAGGAAGCCGTCGAGAAGGCCAACGACGCCAACCGCAAGTTCGAGGCCGGCACCTTCGTCAACCGTCTGAAAAAAGCCGCCAGCGAGCAGAACGGCATCGTCGCCTCGCTGCGCGAATCCTTCGAGCGCATCCTCGGCCTCAAGTCGCCGGCGCTCGACCCCGCCGACACCCGCCGGCTCGGTGAAAACGAGCGCCAGCAGCTCCAGACCGCCTCCGATGTGCGCTGGATCCAGGAAGATCTCGGCCATTTCCACGCGCGCACCCAGGACGAGAGCTTCAAGGCGATCATGGAGGAAATGCGCGAATCGGGCATCGACCTCGGTCTCGAGGAAGTGCGCCTGCGACTCGGCAAGAACTACTCCTACCAAGCCGCCGAGGAAGCCCGCAAATGGGCCGACCAACTCAACGAATGGGCGTCCAAACTCGAAGGCGCCGCCGACAACGGCGGAGGCGGTGGCGGCGGTGGTGGAGCACCCAACGCCGAGGACGAGGATTTCGAGTTCATGCTGCGCGTCATGAAGATGATCCAGCAGGAACAGGACCTGCGCGCCCGCACCCGCGCAATCGAACAACTCCGCCGCGACCATCAGGCCGAGGACCCGGATTTCAACAACCCCTGACCATGCGCGTTTCACATACTACAGCCATCGTAGCCATCTGCGCCTTCCTGCCCTGCGCCGTGGCGCAGGAGGACCTGGCGGCCGCACGGGAACGCGAGCGCATCCACCGCGAATCGTCCGCCACGCTCGGCGAGGAACAGGACGAGCTTTCCGCCGATGTCCAACAGCTCGTCATCGAGCAAACCATTCCGCAGGTCATCGAGTTGCTTGGCGAGGTCGAGGACATCATGGATGAGACGACCGATTACCTGCTGGAAGCCGACACCGGCGGCGAGACGATCGCCGCGCAGACCGAGATCATCGAGAAAATCCACGCCGCCGCCAAACAGCGCCAGAACCAGAGCGGCAGCGGCGAGTCCGGCGGCGCCATGATGGACATGATGGAACGCATGATGGGCAAACAGCCCGGCCAAGGCAAAGGCCCCGGCGAAAAAGGCGAGGAACCCGGCGATCAGGCCGGCCAGGGAGCCACCGGCGAGTCCGACAGCGCCAACGAGGCCAGCGGCGGCGACACCGCAGGCAAGGTCGAGGCCCGCACCGTGCCCAAGGCCTCCGGCACCGCCGGCAGCGGCATGCCGGACGAATTCCGCAAGGCACTCGATGCCTACAACCGAGGCGTCGAACGCATGGTCAAATGATCCGATTCGCAATGCACCTTTCCTTTTCCAAAATCACTCAATCCGCACTGGCCACGGCCGCCGTTTTCCTGGCCGCCGTGTCCGCCCGCGCAGATCTCCCCGGACGCGCGGCCGATGTCATCCCGGCGCAGGCCGAGATGGTCTATCAGCGCGGGCTCGAATACCTCGCCAAGAACCAGAACGAAAAAGGCTCGTGGAACGACAGCGTCGGCTCCGAACCCGGCGTGGTGGGGCTTTGCATCGCCGCCTTCCTCGCCCACGGCGAGGACCCGGTGAACGGCCCCTACGCCAAGAACATCCGCAACGGCATCGATTTCATCCTTTCCGAACAGAACGAGAGCAACGGCTACATCGGCTCCAGCATGTACAACCACGCCTTCGCCACCAAGGCGCTGGCCGAGGCCTACGGCGTGGTGAACGACCCGCGCATCGCCCCGGCGCTCAAGAAGGCGGTGGACCTGATCCTCAGTTCGCAGAAACGCAACCGCCTCGGCGCCTGGCGCTACACCCCGGACAGCCGCGACGGGGACACCACCGTCACCGGCTGCCAGATCGTCACCCTGTTCGCCGCCCGCAACGCCGGCATCGCCGTACCCGAAGAGGCCATCCGCAAGGGCCTCGCCTACCTCAACAACAACCGCGCCTCCGACGGCGGCTACGGCTACACCTCCCCCTCCGGCACCAAGCCCACGCTCACCGCCATCGGCGTGCTGTGCCTCGCGCTGGCCAAGGAAAAAGACTCCAAGGGATACCTCGCCAGCGTGGAATACCTCAAGAAACACCTCGATTACCGCGACCGCTATTATCCCTACTATTTCGAATATTACATGTCGCAGGCGCTCTTCCACGCCGATGATGAGGCGTGGAGCGATTGGAACGCGCGCAACATCCGCTACCTCGCCACCATCCAGGCGACCGACGGTTCGTTTCCCGGCAACCAAGGCCCGTCCTTCAACACCGCCGGTGCCCTGCTCTCCATCGCCCTGAACTACCGTTTCCTGCCCATCTACGAGAAATGAACACCCGCCTCACCGCAGTCCTCGTCCTCATCGCCGCCCCGGTCCTCGCCGCGGAGCGTCCGGACATGCTGCGCTTCACCAATGGCGACCAGCTCCGCGGCACCTTCGCCGGCCTGCGCCAGGGGCCGGTGATCCAGTGGCGGCACGACGACCTTGCCGCGCCGGCCGAGTTCAAAACCACCAGCCTGCACCAACTGGTGCTGCGCGAAGGCCGGCCGCTGAGCCCGCTACGCACGCTCTCGCATGTCGAACTCGCCAACCACGACCGCTTTCCGGGCAAGATCGTCGCGCTCGACGATACCAAACTCACGCTTGAGACCGACTACGCCGGCCTGATCGAAATCCCGCGCGACCACGTCTCGATCATGGCTCCCAACCCGATGGGCGGACGGCTGCACTACCATGGCCCGTTCGCCGCAGACGAGTGGGAGATGATTTCCACCGCCGAGGAAGAGGAGGGAACACCCGCACCAGATGATGAGGAGGCCCCCTCCGATGAGGAAGAGGAAAAGGCGGACGAGGAGCCCGTGAAGTGGATTTTCACCGGTTCCTCATGGCTGTGGAATGGAGAAAATCCCGAGTCCGCGCTCACCCGCGCCGACGCCCTGCCGGAGCGCTCGGTCCTGCGCTTCGAGCTGGCATGGAAAAACCGCCTCAACCTGGCGCTCGCCCTGCATGCCGATTTCAAGTGCCCGCCGGCCGAAGACGACGAGGAGCGGAAAGTCCGCCGCGCCTTCAACACCATGGACCCGCGCAGCCTGGCCCGCGTCTTCGGCACCAGCCACATCCTCCAGCTTTACAGCAATTACCTCGCCCACGTCACGACCCGGGTGGATGAAGATGGAGAAATCTCCGTCAACCGCGGTGTCCACGGCAACCACAACATGCGCCTCGGCGATTCGGGCAAGGCCCGCATCGAACTGCGCACCAACCGCAAAACCGGTGAATGCTCGCTGTTTATCGACGACGAATTCACCGCCCAGTGGACCGCGCACCACGACGGCGATGCGCCCGACACACCGGTTTTCACGCACGGCGGCATCGGATTCATCGTCATGGCCAAGGACAGCCCCGTCAAAATCTCGGACATCGTCATCACCGAGTGGAACGGCATGCCGGACGCCGCGCGCAGTCTCCAGGTCGAGGATTTCGACATCGTCCTCATGAACAACGGCACCGACCGCTACGCCGGCAAGGTCGGCGGATTCGGTGCGGACGGAATCGTGGATTTCGAGGGCCGCCACGGCAACTTCCGCCTGCCGCTCGATGAAATCGCCGAGATCCGCTTCGCCAGCAACGGGCTGGCCGAAATTCCCGAAACCACCGGCTCAAGCATCCTCGTCCGCATGGGTCCCATGGGAGCCATCAGCGGCGCGCCGGTGGGCGGCGACCGCAAGTCGATCGAACTCCTCAATTCCAGCGCCGGAAAAATCGGGCTTTCCCTCGATCCCGTCACGCTCATCGATTTCAATCCCAGCCACATCGCCATCGACGAATGGAGCCATGATTTCTGATTTCAAAACGACCGTTCCGGTTCTCTGCGGCATTTGCTTCGCCGGCCTTGCCGCCGCCGATACCGTCAGGCTGGCCGGCGGAAACTCCCGCCTCACCGGCGAGGTGCGCTCGCTCGACGGCGACGGCCACGTCGAGCTGCTCAGCGGGCTCGCGGCCGAGCCACTGCTCCTCAAATCCGCCACAGTGGACCGCATCGAGTTCACCCGCCAGGCAGTCGTCGACGACTCGCCGACCACCCTGGTCGAGCTGACCAACGGCGACGTGATCCCCGCTGCCGTCGAGTCCTTCGACGGCACCCGCCTCACGGCCGTTTCGCCGGACGCCGGCAGACTCGTCATCCCGCGCGAATCGCTCCACTCGCTGCAAACCGGCGTTCACCGCCGCAAGGTCATCTGGCAGGGAACCGGCGAGGCGGAGGACTGGAACGTCATGAGCGGCGAGCGAAAAAACTTCTCCGTCACGGGAAACGGCCTCGTCTTCGAAGGCTCCGCCACGGCCGCCAGAAAACTCGATCTCACCCCCCGGTTCATCATGCGTTTCACGCTCGGCTGGGAAGGCGGGCAAGTGCCGAATTTCAAGGTGTTCTTCGCCGATCCGCTGTTAGGGGGCAACGAGGCGGTGGACCGCTATTACCTCCAGTTCGCCGGCGCGGGCCTGGAAATCAAACGCGAGTCCGCCCGCGGCCGGCGCTACAACACGCTCTACATCCTAAACCGCAGCCACGCCGAATTCCCCGACAACCGCCTCGAAGTCGAACTGCGCGTGAACCGACACACCGCGCGCATCGAATTGTTCCTCAACGGCGAGCCGGAAGGCGAGATTGCGGATCCCAGTCCCGGCGTTCCCGCCGGATCCGGCATCACTTTCGAATGCGGCCACCGCGAGGGCTCCACCCAGGAAATCCGCGCCATCTCGATTCTCGAAAACGAAGACTCGCGCACCCGCCACCGCGCTGAAGACCGCGGCGACGCCGGCAGCGACAGCCTCATCACCATGGATGACGACCGCTGGAGCGGCACGCTTGGCGCGATCCGCCAGGTCGGAAACGAGCGGGTCTATGTTTTCAAGGCGTCCGGCCAGGAGGAGTTCATGGAAATCCCCGAGTCCGAGGTTTCCACCGTGTTCATGGCCGGCGGCGATGGGAAAAGCACCTCCGGCAGCCACCCCTTCGTGCTGCGCCTCCACCCACACGGCTCGCTCACTGCGGCCAGTTGCGCGATGGACGGAGACGGCGTGACCGTGGAGCACCCGCTGCTCGGCCCGCTCGCCCTGCGCAAGGACCGCATCACCGCCATCGAGCGCGTTCAAACCGAATCCCCGGAAAAACCATGACCGCGCTCCCCGCCCGCATCGCCACCGCGCTCGCCTGCTGCACCGCCGCGGCCGCCGCCTCGTCGCTGCGCTTCGCCAACGACGACGTCATCACCGGCACCCCGCGCTCCATCGGCATCGACAGACTGGTCTGGGAGTCCCCGCTGCTGGAGCAACCCGCCGAGTTTTTCACCGACCGCATCATCGATCTCTCGCTCCCCGCCGAGGTCCCGGAAGAAAAGCCCGACCACATCGCCGTCATCACCCTCACCAACGGCGACACCGTCCGCGGCCAGCTCGCCTCCATCACCGACGAGGAGGTCACGCTCGACACCTGGTTCGCAGGCCGCATGAGCTTCAACCGACTGATGGTCTCCGGCCTCGAAATCGAGGAAAGCGCCGCCAGCCTCTACAACGGACCGTCCGGCATCGACGGCTGGACGCAGTCCGCCGATCCGCCCGCGTGGACCTACACCGACTCGTCCTTTCGCTCCAGCCGCAACGGCGGCATCGCGCGCGACGATCTGCTCGTCGAGGAATGCTCCGTCAAATTCGACTGCGCCTGGAAGGGCGATTCCATCCGCCTGCGTGTGATCGTTTTTTCCGACGATCCCTCGACGGACAATCCCGACGACGGCTACGAAATCACCTTCCAGCGCGGGCGCGTCCACGCCCGCAACCTGCGCACGCAGAACTTCCTCGGCAGCGCGCAGTCCCAGGCGCTGATGGAAAACGACCGCGTCAGCGTCGAGATCCGCGCCAGTTCCAAGACCCAGCGGATCGCCCTGCTCATCGATGACGAACCGATCGAGGTTTGGAACGATCCCGACGCCGGCAAAGCCAACCACGGCGGAGCGCTCCACTTCATTTCCAACAGCACCGTGCCGATGAAAATCTCCCGCATCCGGGTGATCGAGTGGGACGGCGAGATGGACCGCATGCCCGATCCGCAGATCGGCTTCCAACGTTTCCGTTTCGGCGGCGAACCCGATGAGCCGCCCGTCGAACCCGCCGAGGAAGAGGACGCGGAGGACCGCATCCAGCTCGCCAACGGCGACAGCCTGCCCGGCACCGTCAAATCCATCACCGAAGGACTCGTCTCCATCGAAACCCCGCTCGGCGAAATCGAACTGCCCGTCTCCCGCCTCCGCAGCCTCGCCCTCAAGTCCGTGGATGCCGAGCGCTGCAAACGCTACCGCGGCGATGTCCGCGCCTGGTTCCCCGACGGCGGCTCGGTCGTCTTCCGCCTTGAGGACAGCGGCCCCGGAACCTTCACCGGATACAGCCAGAATTTCGGCCGCGCCACCTTCAAAAGCTCCGCCTTCAGCCGGATCGAGTTCAACATCCATTCGCTCGATTACCAACAACGCAGCGCCGCCGACGGGTGGTGAGCGTCCCTCCTCGAAAACCCTCCCGGACATGCCAGAAATCCCCTCCCGGAACGTCTTCCCTTCCGGCCTTTTCGCCCGCCTTTGCATTTTGCAGATCGCGCTTTTCGCACCGTTGTTGCACGCGCAGGCCGATCCCCTGCTGACCGCCACGCAGGAACTCAAGGACCATATCAACGGCGTGATCGCCCTCGACGCCACGCAGATCGAGCAGCACAAGCTCACCATCGATGCGGAGAAAAACCGCTTCGCCGAAAGCGCCGATACGATCACGGCCGTCTTCGATCTGGTGGAGACCTACGACAGCGTCGAAGGCCCGCTGTGGATCGCGCGCGGCGAGTTCGGCGACCGCAACACCCAGCCCAACGACCTCGATTGGACGATCTATCACGTCATGCAATATATCATGGACGTGGTTTACGCCGCACCGGTCATCGCCGTCCACGAGGATCTGATGGAAGGCTTCAAGTTCGGCAGTCATGCGCATTTCCCCGGCCCCTGCGACCCGCCGGCCGATCCCGCGGCCAGCCATACCGTGCCGATCAACGGCAGCTTCCCGCAAAGCTTCGGCCGCGACACCCAGCAGTGGACGCTGCCGGCCCGCAAACCCACCGGCACCTACCTCGCGCCCGGCACCCTCGCCACCGTCACCGTGCCGCCCGCGCTGGTGGGCCAGGGTTATCAGATCCGCGTCGGCGCGCACTCGTGGGACCTCTCCACCCGCCGCAAGCAGGTCCGCCGGCTCGACCGCGCCACCATCGCCTATGAAATCGATGCGGAAACCATCCGCGTCGGCAGCCCCTACGGCGGCGGCATCTACATCGAGGTGCCGCCCGGCGCGGACGCCGGCGTTGTGGACGTCACCGTCACCGGCGGCGTGCGCGCTCCGTATTTCTCGGCAAAAAGTTTCCACCAGACCAGCCTCGCCGAATGGTTGGAAACCGAGCGCCACCACCCCGCTCCCTGGGCGGATTTCCAGAGCGACAAGTTCATGATGCAGGTTCCGCGCACCTGGATCTACAACCACCCGGATCCGGTGAAACTGATGGCGGATTGGGATACCGCCATGGACGCGATCAACGACCTCATGGGCTTCCCCCGCCTGCGCGGCAAGGAGACGGTCTATCCGCAGGTGGACCTCATCATGCGCTCCACGGTCCACGCGCCGGGCTACCCGTCCGTCAACAACACGGACAATCCGAACAATGACAACTACGGCGGTTATCGCAGCCACTATCTCGTCCGCGGCCCGGCCATCAACGCCACCGCCGCCCACATCGAGTTCCACGAGCAGGGACACGCCTACTTTTTCCCGAAGTTCGGCGGCGAAACCGAGGCCAACGTCAACCTCCTCCACGTCGCCGCCCTGCACCGCATGTTCGGCTACGATCTGGATTCAGCCTTCCGCGGCTCGCTCGGCATCGGCAACCCCGGCCGCACGCTCGACAACACCGCCGTCACCTGGATGACGAGCTTCAATTTCTCGCCGCGCGAACAACCAATGGCCTCCGGCGAAAAATCCTACCAGCTCAAGGGCCACGCCAAGTTCGTGGACATCGCGCGCCTCTTCGGCTGGGAGGTGCTCGGCGACTACTGGCGTTCGTTCATGGAGGACCAGGCCAACGGCATTGCCACCTCCACCGCCACCGACGCCCTGCTGCTGCGCCTGTGCCGCAATGTCGGCCGCGACATCCGCCCGCTGTTCCATTTCTGGGGCATCCATCCGCAGAACAACGCCTCGCTCGCCACCACCCTCGCCGCGGAAAACATCCTCCCGTCGCCAGAAATCTACGATCTCCTCCACCACTACAAAACGCTGGTGCCCGCGGACAACGCCGCTTTCCAAACCTTCGGCATCGCATGGTGGGACAAGCCGGCACCCAGCCCGAGCGCCCAATGGACCGAAACCGAACACGCCCGCCAGTGGGACGATAACGACTATTTCACGGCCTATGACAGAACCCAGCAGCGGGCCGACATCACCAACAATGAGAAATACATCGAGGCCTGCGCCCAACAGGTCCGGGACCGCGTTCAGGAACTCATCGACCTCTACTACCCCGGCGGCGACCCGGATCCGGCTTTCACTCCCATCCCCTACCCGAACTCGATGGGCTTCTCCCAAGCCCCCGCCGCTGGCGGACCGGGCGAAATCGCCATGACCGCCCTCAGCGCGACCGCCATCCATCAGCCGGTGGAATATCTCTTCGAAAACACCACCGCGGGCACCGCCAGCGGCTGGCGCTCCGAACGCAGTTGGACCGAGAGCGGCCTCACACCCAGCCAGTCCTACACCTACCGCGTCAAGGCGCGCGATTCCCTCGGCAACGAAACCGATTGGTCGCCCGTGGCCATGGCCGAAACGTCCGATCAATTCCCCGCTCCGAAGATCGTCTCGCTCAGCCCGGTGGTCGGTGCCAACGTGCTCGACCTCTCCGCCAGCTTCACCGTCACCTTCGATCTTCCGGTCGCCGCGGACAGCGGATCGGTCACCATCCGCAACCTCACCGACGACAGCGAAACGGCCATCGACATCGATGATGCCTCGCAGGTTTCGTTCTCCGGCAGCACCGTCACCATCCAACCCGCCGGCAACCTCACATTCGGGAAAAACTACGCCGTGCGCATCTCGCCCAGCGCGGTCATCAGCCTTGATGGCGTGCATTTCGCCGGCTTGAACGACGACAACGGCTGGAATTTCACCACCTCCAACCTCACCGGCCAGCTCGGCATCCTCAATCTCGCGGCCAACGGCGGCCTCAACCCCGCCACCGGCAATCCGTGGCAGCCCGGCGACACCTATCGCCTCGCCTTCGTCACCAGCACCGATTCCTACCCCGCCTCCACCGACATCCAGACCTACAACGCCGAAGTCCAGGCACTCGCCCAGGCATCCCCGCTCAACCTCGGTGGAGCCACCTGGAAAATCATCGGTTCCACTTCCACCGTCAACGCCCGCGACAACACCTCCACCAATCCCGCCGTCAATGGCCCTGGCCATGCCGTCTTCCTGCTCGACGGTTCCACCATCGTCGCCGCGGACTATGCCGAGCTGTGGAGCGGCACCATCCGCCACCCGATCAACCTCATGGAAAACGGTCAGCCCTTCGACCGTACCCCGTGGCCCTACACCGGCACCCGCACCGATGGCAGCAAGCGAAGCGGCTCGGGTTCGGACCGCAACCCGCTCGGAGCCGGCGGCGAAATCGGCCAGGGAACGCTCACCAACAACACCCACTGGGTCTGGCGCACCAACACCAGCTCCACCAGCCTGCTGCCCTACTACGCCCTCTCCGATCCCCTCACCATCACCGAACTCGAAACCGAAACCCCGCCATCGCTGGTTTCCATCGACGACAACGTCTCCGGCGGCCCGGTCATGTTTCCCACCGATATCGGTTACACCGTGACCTTCGACGAAGCCATGGATCCCGCCACCATCGAGGCCGGCGATTTCGAAAACGCGCTTTCCACCGAAATCTCCATCAGTGCCGTCACCCCCACCGCCGACCCGGCTGTGTTCAGCCTCACCGTCACCCCGCTCACGCCCGGTGCCGTGCAACTGCAAATCAAACTGGGAGCCACCATCAACGACCTCTCCGGCACCCCGCTCGACACCTCCGCACCCCTCGCCGACGACACCCTCATCACCATCGAGTCCCCGCCGGAAAATCCCTACCTCGAATGGTCGGAAACCTTCCCCGGTTTCGACGAAACCGATCCCGCGCTCGACTCCGACGGCGGCGGCCTCGCCTCCGCCATCGAATGGGCGCTCGGCGGCGATCCCACCGATCCCTCGGACGACTCCCTAATCGCGCCAACCATGGACCACGATTCCGATCCGGACCATGTCATCTTCAGCTTCGCCCGCGCCGACCTTGCCAACGACGACCCGAACACCTCCATCACCGTGGAATACGGCAGCGATCTCATCGGCTGGACCACCGCGGAGCACGATGGCGACAACGTCATCATCACCGAAACACCCGGCACCCCCACCGACGCGGTGGAAGTGAAACTCAAACGCTCCACCATCGGCACCGGCGGCAAGCTCTTCGCCCGCCTCAACGTAGTGGTCACGCCGTAAGCGCGTTTCCATTCCAACCCGGAAAAGTCCGGGTATCCATCAGACACTTGTTCCGCGCCGTTGTCCCGCCGGGCCGATCGTTTCCCCGCGGACGAATTCCGCAGGCGTGAAGGTGTGTTTGCGGTCCTCCCGCCCGCCGGCCACATTCGATATCCAGCGGACCACCCGCCGCACCAGCGGCCGGCTGTCCCAGCGGATGTGCGAAATCCTCGGCCGACACCACTCGAAGTCCGGACTGGCATCCGTGCAGATCATGGAAACGTCACGCGGCACCCGCATTCCGCGCTCCGCCAGAAATTGCCTCACCGCCAGGAAGAACGGCACCTCGTCCACGATCAACGCCGTCGGCGGGGTCACCCGGAACAGCTCCTCGAGGAGCGCATGAAAGCCGTCGATGTTCTCCTCCCAGTCCGGCAGATGGTAGGGCGAGGGATCGATGCCATGGCGGGTCAGTTCGTCGAGAAAAGCCTGCTCGAACGCCCCGGGAACCGGCACCCGCCGCATCCGGCGGGTCAGTAACACAATCCGCCGGTGCCCGAGCCTCGCCAGATCGTGCATGGCTTCGACCAGCGCGGTGGATTTGTCCGGACCCGCACTGGCGATCGGCAGCCCGCGCCGCCGGCCGAAGAGGGCGAAAACCGGGCTTCCCCGCGCCGCGAACCATTCCAGCAACTCACGCGATCCACCCAAGACCAGCCATGCGTCCGCCGGATTCCGGTCCACCACCCGGGATACGCGCCGGACATCCATGCGGAGATCATACAGGAACTTCGGCGCGAAAAACACCGTGTGCCCCGCTTCCGCCAACTCGTGCCGCAACTCCACCATGTAATTCAAACCGCAGTCCGCCGGTTCCACCGCCAGAATCCCCACCCGCAGCGCCGGTGGCTTGAAACCCCGCGGACTCAGGACTCTCCGGCTGCGGCCCGTGCCCTGCGGCTCCAGCAAACATTCCTTTTCCAGCAGGCGGATCGCCCCCGCCACCGTCTTGTGGTTCACACCCAACTCCGCCGCAAGCTGGTGAACCCCCGGCAGGCGCTCACCCAGCCCGCCCCGCAACACCTCATCCCGCAAATGAGCGGCCACTTGTTCGGCCGCGGATAGCAGACGCACCGGTTTCATGTCGGAAGCATCCCCAAAATGGTCATGGTTGGCGAGCAGGAAAACCTCGACACGCGTCTCCCGTTTTCTTGTTTTTTTAGCTTATTTATCGGTTCCCGACGGCACCCGCATATTCCCCTGATGCCCGGCCTGGACCACATGGCTATTTGCAATCCTGAAACCCAACACGCAACAAACCCCGAACTGAAAATGAAAACCACAACACCACAATCCACACGGCGGTCGTTCGCCGTGCCCGCTATTGCGGGAATCGCCATGGCCGGCATCGCCAGCGCCCAATTGATCACCCAGGATTTCGAAAGTACTACCGCACCTGATGTGCCGACCGGCTGGACGACAGTCGGCGTGGGTGTCGATGGCACTTACGCCACGACCGCCGGCACCGGCAATCCCGGACAAAGCGGCAACCTCGACTGGACCGGCTCGAATACGACCGCCCCTTCCGTTTATCTCGTCAATTCCGGAGCGGCCTTCGACACGGCGCGCCCGATCAGCGGAACCTTCGACTTCTACGTCACGGAAGACGGAAACTATTCGTTCGGCAATTTCGTTTTCGGAGATGTTCTGGACGGTCTGACAAACACGTCGGGCGGTGAATTTCTCAACGTGCAGCTTCAGGAGCAGACCTTTGGCAGCCGAGCGAGGCTCTTCGATGGAGCGAATAATCAATTGGTCAATACCGACGGCAACAACAACTACCAGATCGCCACGAACACTTGGTACACTGCCACGTTCACATGGACGCCGACCGGAGGCACAACAGGCGATTTCACCTTTTCGTGGGGATCCGAGCCGGGCTTCAGCATCACGGGCTACACTTTCAACAGCAACGCCGCCCACTTCGGCTTCGGAACGGGCGACAGCCCAACCAACTTCGACAACATCAGCATCACCGGAACCTCCTTCACGGGAAGTTACTGGGACACCAATGGCACATCGCCCGGTGCTGGAAATCCTGCCAGTGGCATCTGGGACGGCAGCATAACCAACTGGAATCCCTCCGCGGATGGCACCGCTACTACCGCCGCTTGGACGCCTGGCACCCTTGCGGTATTCGCCGCAGGTGATGATGCGACCGATCCCTACACGGTGACCGCAAGCGGAACCCAGGACATCAGCGGCCTGATCTTCGAAGACGGTACTCCCACCCTTACCGGAGGAACCCTTCGCCTGACCGCCGATTCCTACACCATCGTGAAACCGGGAATTTCGGCCACGGTTGCTTCCGCAATCACGGATGATGGAGGGACTCGCGCATTGGTCACAGGCGGCGAAGGAACCTTGATCCTTTCCGGCAACAATTCGGGCGCCGCCACCACCAGCACCAGCATCGGCGGCATCACCCAGTTCAATGCACCTAACTCGATCCCGGGTACGGGTGAAAACCTGACTATCAACGCGGGCGGAGTCTTGGCCTTCGGAGGCTCCTTTGACGCGACTTCGATTCAGACCGCACTCAATGACCGCGTCGTCACCACCTCCGCCGGCACCATCGCCGTGGACGGGAACACCGCTGTCGATTTCGACTTTGCCACCGCCGGTCTGACCGCCGCCTATCTTGGTGCCATCGGCGACACCACCTACACCGGCCTGCTGACACCCGAGGGCGTCACCTATCGTCTCGGCGGCGGCACTGGCAAACTGACGCTCAACAACACCAGCGGGATGGACGAAGCAAGTCCGACCATCCAAGTCCTCGGCAATGTGGAAATCAGCGGCAACATCGCCGGTGCCACCGGCACCTTCACCAAACAAAACACCGGCACTCTCATCCTCAGTGGTGCGAACACCTACACCGCCAACACCACCGCCAGCGGCGGCACGCTCGTGCTCGCCGGCAGTAACAACCAGGCCACCCAGACCACTATCAATGCTGCAACGGTCCAACTCGCCAGCAATTCCAACGGTGGCCTGGCGAGCGGTGTGATTTCCTTCAGCCAGAATGCCGCCGTGCTGCAGGCAGTGGATGAGGACAGGGCAATCGCCAACGAGGTGCTGCTCAATGCCAGCCCCACGATCAGCGGGCCACAAAGCCTCACGATCAGCGGAGCACTCACAACAAACAACGCCAATCGCACGTTGAACAACAACATCGTCACCGGCGAGTCCCTCACCCTGGCCGGTCAGATCAACCTGTCGAACAACGACACCGGCCGCACGCTTACCATCAAATCGGGCGCGACCAGCAGCGATGTCGGCATCGGCACAACCTTCATCACCGGCAACATCGTGGATGGCGGCGCAGGCGCGGGCGGCCTCACACTGACCAGCAACTGGCGGGAAAGCCAACCGTTCTACCTCTCCGGGACGAACACCTACAGTGGCCTGAGTGAATTCCAGAACGGCCTGGTGACGATCCAAGGCAAACAGGCGCTCTCGCCGAACACCACGGTGCGGCTGAATCACACCTCCGGCAGCAACGGCCAAATCGCCTTGCTTGATGACGGTTCCGGCAACATTTCGCTACCGAACACGTTCCAGACCTACACCAATAACTCCACCGGAAACCACTCCATCTTTGTCGGCAACAACAACACCGCCAACGGTGGAACCAGCTCCGGAACCACCACTGGTAGCACGTTTGTGATTCCCACGCTCGATTTCAACTTCATCAAGGCCGACACCCAGTACAGCAGTGTCAACATCACCGGCGCCAACGATTACAGCTTGCGCATCGACAGTGTCGTCCTGAACAACGCCAATGCGAGAAATGCGGCCAATACCTGGCAGGCCCGCTTCAACCCGACCACCGCCAGTGTCTCGCTGGGAAACATCACCATGCCGGATGGCAACAATGAAAAGGGCATTCCTTTCCTCCAATTGGAAGGCAGTGCGACCGGCAACGTCGTCACCGGCGCAATCACCGAGGCTTCGGATGCGCTCGGCACCGGACAGCCTCTGAGTCTGAACAAGACCGGTACCAGCGAATGGACGCTGGAAGGCGCCAATGCCTACACCGGCGCGACCACGATCACCGGCGGCTTGCTGGTCGTCAACGGTTCGCTTGATCCCGCCAGCGCGGTGGCCGTCAACGGCGGCACCCTCGGCGGTTCCGGCACCATCGGTGGCAGTGTCACGGTCGCCGCCGCGGCGAACCTCGCCCCCGGCGAATCGGTCGGCACATTGAGCATCGGCGGCGGCCTGGACATCTCCGCCCTGGCCGGCGGCGCGGGCTTGCTCGACTACGAACTCGGCCCCATCGCCTCCAGTGATAAAATCGCCGTCTCCGGCACGCTGACCATCGGCGGCGGTGCCCTCGGCCTCGGCGACTTCAACCTCACCAACGTCGGCGGCCTGGAAGAAGGCGTTTACACGCTGATCACCAGCGGCGGCATTTCAGGCACTCTGGATGCCGGCGACCTGGAGGGAGACATCAATGGAACCGATATCACCCTAGGCACCAGCGGCGGCAACATCATCCTGACCGTCGGCACTCCCAGCGGAACGCCCTACGAACTCTGGCTCGCCGGCGCGGGAGCCGATGAGGACACCAATGGCGACGGCGTGGACAATGCCGTGGCTTGGGCCCTGGGCGCGGCGGATCCGGACGAAAACGCCATCGGCCTGCTGCCGATACTCGATAATACCACCGACCCAACCGACCTGATCTTCACCTTCAACCGCAGCGACGCGGCCGAAGCGGATGCCAACACCACCATCACCGTGGAATATGGCAACGATCTCGTTGGCTGGACCACCGCGGTGGATGACAACGACAACGTGGAAATCGAGATCACCGACGGCACGCCGAAGGACACCGTGGTCGTGAAGCTCAAGCGCAGCACACTCGGCGCGGGCGGCAAGCTCTTCGCCCGCCTCAACGTGGTGGTGACCCCGTAGGCGCGTTCGCAAGGAAAGCGTTTACCCCCATCCAATTCAGCGGCCTCCCGCAACGGGAGGCCGCTTTTTTGCCGCCTGTTCGGGACATCACCGATTTCCGGCACTGCCATTCCAAGCCGCAACCGCCAACGCGCCAAGCACGTGATCGCGTAAGTGCGAAGCCCAATGGATTTTATTATGAATTCCGAACCATCAACCTATCCCGAACATTCATGACCGACAAAGAAAAGCTCCAAGCCCTGTTCGATGCCGCGATGCGCTCTCCCGAGGAGCCCGGCGGCAAACTGAAACGCGCCGTTCCGGGTGCGGCTGCGATCAAGCCGTCCGCGGAAGAACCGGCCTCCGTGAAAACGGAGGAAAAACCGGCAGCAAATTCACCCGCCGAGGCTTTGGACAAGGAAGCCGCGGGAGCCTTGGGCCTGCTGCTCGACGAGCGCATCCGCCGGGACAAGCGCAAGCGCCGGGTCGAGGTACTGGTGACGACGGTGGTTCTTCTTGGCTCCGCACTGTGTGGCACGGTCTGGTTCGTTCAGGACAAGGAGCGGGTATCGGCAATGACCCAGGCGGTGGATGAAATCCGCACGACGGGCGATCCGGAAGCGATGGCCGCGAACTACAATCAGGCACTCGGAAAAATCGCCCAGCGCGGCAATCAGCTCGACGACGCCACCGCCGGAATGGGTGTGAACTCCACCCAAAACCACGGCGGCGACGTTCACATGGAAGCCGAGATGCGGCAGATGATGGGCGGGCAGGGTGGGGCGACCACCGGCCAGCGCAACAAGCTGCTGGCGCAATCCTTCGGCGGCATGGACGGGATCGAGTGACCCGCCGTCACGCGTAGCTGCGGATGGCGACCTTCACTTCCTCGTATTCGAGCGACTCCTTGTGGAGGACCGGCGCGTTGCCCTCGCCCTTGTATTCCCAGCACGAGACGTAGGAGAACCTGTCGTCATGGCGCTTGGCCTCGCCCGGCTGCGTTTTGCCGGCCTGCACCTCGGGATCGGCCTCGGTGAACTGATGCTCGGTGCGGAAATGGCCGCCGCAGGATTCCTCGCGGTCGCGTGCGTCGTGGCACATCATTTCGCCGAATTCCAAGAAGTCGGCCACGCGACCGGCTTTTTCGAGTTCCATGTTGGCACCGTCGCCGGAGCCGGGGATGCGGACATTGCTCCAGAACTCCTCGCGGATTTGCGGGATTTTCGCGATCGCTTCGTCGAGTCCCTCGCGGTCGCGGGCCATGCCGCACTTGTCCCACATGATCTGGCCGAGTTCGCGGTGGAAGGAATCCACGGTGCGCTTGCCCTGGATGGAAAACAGTTTGGCAACCCGCTCCTTGGTTTCCGCTTCGGTCTGTTTGAACTCCGGCGCGTCGGTGCTGACGCTGCCGGGTTTCTGGGTGACCAGATAATTCGCGATGGTCGCGGGAATGACGAAGTAGCCGTCGGCGAGGCCTTGCATGAGCGCGGATGCGCCGAGGCGGTTGGCGCCGTGGTCGGAGAAATTCGCCTCACCCAGCACGTGCAGGCCGGGGATGTTGGACATCAGGTTGTAGTCCACCCACAGGCCGCCCATGGTGTAATGCACCGCGGGATAGATCATCATCGGGCCTTTGTAGGGATCCTCGCCGGCGATCTTTTCATACATCTGGAACAGGTTGCCATAACGCGCGCGGATGGTGCTTTCGCCGAGGCGTTTGGTGGCGTCGCGAAAATCCAAATAGACGCCGAGTCCGGTGGGAGCCACGCCGCGGCCGTCGTCACAGGCCTCCTTGGCGGCGCGCGATGAGATGTCGCGCGGCGCGAGGTTTCCGAAGGATGGATATTTGCGTTCGAGATAATAGTCGCGCTGGTCCTCGGGAACATCGGCCGGATTCATCTGCTTCTTGCGCAGTTTCCCGGCGACTTCGCGCGACTTCGGCACCCAGATGCGGCCGTCGTTGCGCAGCGACTCGGACATCAGCGTGAGCTTCGATTGGTAATCGCCGGAAACCGGAATGCAGGTCGGATGGATCTGCGTGTAGCAGGGATTGGCGAACAGCGCGCCGCGTTTCGCCGCGCGCCAGGCGGCGGTTACGTTGCAACCCATCGCGTTGGTCGAGAGGAAAAACACGTTGCCGTATCCACCGGTGGCGAGGATCACCGCGTCGGCGGCGTGCGAACTGATTTTCCCGGTGACGAGATCGCGCACGACGATGCCCTTGGCGTGGCCGTCCACCAAAACGAGGTCGAGCATCTCGGTGCGCGGAAACATCTTCACGCCGCCCTTGGCGATCTCCTTCTCCAGCGCCTGATAGCAGCCGATCAGCAACTGCTGCCCCGTCTGGCCGCGGGCGTAAAACGTGCGGGAAACCTGAGCGCCGCCGAACGAGCGGTTGTCGAGCAAGCCGCCGTATTCGCGTGCGAACGGCACGCCTTGCGCCACGCACTGGTCGATGATCGCGTTGGCGACCTCGGCGAGGCGATAGACGTTCGCCTCGCGCGCGCGGAAGTCGCCACCCTTGATGGTGTCGTAAAACAGGCGGTAAACCGAGTCGCCGTCGTTCTGTTAGTTCTTCGCGGCGTTGATGCCGCCCTGCGCGGCGATCGAGTGCGCGCGCCGCGGGCTGTCCTGGTAGCAGAAGCACTTCACCTGATAGCCGAGTTCGGCGAGCGAAGCAGCCGCCGCACCGCCGGCAAGGCCGGAACCGACGACGATGACCGAGAACTTCCGCTTGTTGGCCGGGTTGATCAGCTTCGAGTCCATCTTGTGCTTGGACCACTTCTGCGCGAGGGGACCGGACGGGATCTTGCTGTCGAGGGAGATGCTCATCGGAGATTTAGGATTGGAGATTGTGGATCGTGGATGTCAGCGTCCGAAACCGAAGAAGTTGATGGCAATGGGTATCGAAACGAAGCCCAGCCAGATGAAAAGCGCGTAGGCGATGGAGATCTGTTGGAGGGCCGGGGCGGATTTCCGCGAGCGCAGGCCGAGGGTTTGGAACACCGATTGGAAACCGTGCACGATGTGCGACGCGAGCAGTGTCATCGCGATGATGTAGAAGATGGATGCCGGAGCCCACGAGAAACCATCGATCACCATCAACCAGGCGTTGTGCGCCTCCTTGCCGTCAACCGTGGTCTTGTATCGGTCAAGCGTGTTGTATTCGTTGCCGACCCGTGCGGTGAAGTGGAGGATGTGATAGACGAAGAACGCGAGGATCGTCAGGCCGGTGAGAATCATGTAGCGCGACGAAGTGCTGGCCTGGATCGTGTTATTGAACTCATACGACTTGCGCGCGGCCTTGTTCTGCCGGGTGAGCGCGATGGTGGCGACGATGTGCGCGGCGAGCATCACCAGCATCACGATCCGGAACGCCCAGATGCCCGCGCCGTGGGCCATGTGGTGGAGGAAGTAGGCGTAGGCGTTGAACGCCTCCGGCCCCATGAAGACCACCAGGTTGCCGACCAGATGCCCGGCGAGGAACAGCAGCAGGAACAGGCCGGTCAGGGCGACGACGAGCTTTTTCCCGATGGAGGAGGACCAATATGTTTGTAGGCAACGGGCAAGGGCGTTCATGACGGTGAGGAATCGGCGGGCCGCGCCGGCCGCGCGGAGAAATAGGCACGCGATCCGGCCAATTCAAGGGGAGACTCCGCACGGGGCAGGATCGGTGGGGCGAATGAAAGGATTTGCGGAGCGAACGCGCCACCCAGTCCAGACAGGAATTTCCGCCGGTTAAAGAATTCTTGTGAACCCGTCCCGATTCCCCAATATGCCCACACTCTGGACTGATGGAATCTATCATCCGGATCGAATCTTGCCCCCCCTGGCCGCCATGCCCCCTGACCAAAGATTTCTCACGACCCGCTGGTCGATCCTGAAAAGGGCCGCATCGGAGGACCAGGCCGCGTCCGCACACGCCCTGGCGGAATTCTGCCAGAACTACCGCGGGCCTCTGCTGGCCTATGCGGCCGCATTTTATCCACAGGACGCGGAAGACCTCGTTCACGGGTTTTTCGAACGAATGATCGAGCAGGGAGTCCTCGCGAGCGCCGACCCCGCAAAAGGGAAACTACGGACCTTCCTCCTGACCTGCCTTAAGCGCCACATCTTCAACCCCCACCGCCACCAGTCCGCGGGCAAGCGCGGTGGCGGCGCCGAGCACATGTCCATTGATGGTGCCGCGGATCTTGCGGATTCCGCCGCAGGACCGGAGGCACTCTATCACCGGCGCTGGGCTCAGGAAGTGCTCGAACGCGCCATCGCACGCCTCCGCGACGACTGGACCCGCGCCGGCAAGGCCGCCCAATTCGAGGAACTCCATCCTTTCCTCGGCTACTCGCGCGACGAGGACGAGGAACGCACGGCCATCGCGGAACGTCTCGGGATTTCGGCGGGTGCGCTCAAAACCGCGATCTACCGCATCCGCAAGGAGTATCGCGACGCGCTCCTCCAGGAAATCGCCGACACCCTCGAAGTCAAAACCCAGGCCGAAGTGATCGCCGAGATGAAGGACCTCATGGCATGGGTCTGAAATTGTGACCATTCCATGATTCCCGCGAATGGATTCCTGAAATCACCACCTTCATGAAATTCTCCTGCCCCCACTGCCACCAGACACTCGAAGCCCTCGAAGAACACCAAGGCATGAAGGCCGACTGCGGGCTCTGCGGCGGAGCCTTCACCGTGCCGGCCCCGCGCGCGACTCCCAGCAAAGTCGCGGGAATCGATCCCGGCGAACTGCTCGCCCGCGGTCTGAACAGCATCAACCCGCCGGATGTGGAAACATGGGAGCCGCCCACCCCGGTGGAACTATCGCGCCTGCTGCCCCAATACCGCATCGAGTCCATCATCGGCCGCGGCGGAATGGGCGCGGTTTACAAGGGCGATCAGGAACGGCTCGCCCGCAGCGTCGCCATCAAGTTGCTGCCCTCCGAGCTTGCGGACGATGTCAACTTCGTCTCCCGCTTCGAACGCGAGGCCCGCACCATCGCCAAACTCGACCACCCCGGCATCATCCACGTACACGACTTCGGCCAGACCTCGGAAGGCCACCTCTATTTCGTCATGGAGTTCGTCGATGGCACCGACCTCCACCAATTGATCCACGGTCCCGGGATCAATCCGACGCAGGCGCTCGAAATCATCGGCCAGGTCTGCGACGCACTCCAGTTCGCCCACTCGAAAGGTGTCGTCCACCGCGACATTAAACCCGCCAACATCCTTGTCACCACCGACGGCCGGGTGAAACTCGCCGACTTCGGACTCGCCCGCCCGCTCCAGTCCGGCCTCTCCGGCCAACTCACCCTCAGCCGCGTGATCATGGGCACCCCCGACTACATGGCCCCGGAACAAAAACGCGGCGAGGGCGACCACCGCGTGGACCTCTACGCCCTCGGCGTCATGCTCTACGAAATGCTCTGCGGTCGCCCGCCACAAGGCGCCTGGCAACCACCCAGCCAGCGCGTGCAAGTGGACGTCCGCCTCGACCAGGTGGTCATCAAGGCGATGCAGGAAGAACCTGATCGCCGCTACCAACAGGCCAGCGAGGTGAAAACCGATGTGGATGCCATCCGTACGTCCATCGCGAAAAAAGCAAAGCCATCGCCCGTGAAATCGCCTGCGTTTCCGGCGAAACCAAAAGCTCCCGGCGCGTCGAAGCCTTCCTCGAACTCCTCCTCCAAAAAACCGCTGGCCATCACCGCCGCCTGCCTCGTACCAATGCTCGGAATCGGAGCATGGTGGACGACTCGCGACGAAGATAACGCATCCATCCTGGCGGAAACTTCACCGGATGTTCCGAGCCAAATTTCTTCCGTGCCCGATGCCGCGAAACCACCTGCTGCTGCCTCTGCCACGGCGGCAATTCCAGCGCCGACCCCAAAAACTCCGCCTTGGATCCAGCCCCAGCTCCCTCCGCCAAACGCGGACGGATGGATCACCATTTTCGACGGCAAGGTGCTGCGTGGAGCGGAAATCAACGATGCAGACCTGGCGAGTAATTCCGTCCGTCTGGAGAATGACACTCTCGTAGTGGAGAAGAATTCCATCAGCGTGCCAATTCCTAATGCCGATGTGGCAGTGCGTTTCACCGGACGGGTCGCCAAAGAGCCTAACCTTACCTTAAGGGTTCGTACCGGTTCAAAAGTTAAGCGAGGCTACGGCGGTTTCTTCAATAATAGTTCCGGTGCTGCAGGATTTAGCATCTACAGCCCTGAGCACGGAAATATCAATGGCGTTCAGACCCACTACAAATTCTCTGAATTTTTCGA
>DATISV010000221.1:0-2842 GCA_035468505.1 Luteolibacter sp.
CACCGCCCGCGGCGGCTACCCGATCTCCACGGAAAGCGAAATGGACCAGCTCGGCGAAGAACTGGTCCGCGCCGACCTGGTGGTCGGCTGGAACCATATCCAGTTCGATTACCCGGTGCTCCAACCCTACGTTTTCCACACCCTCGTCGAGCAGACGATCAACCTCGACATGATGCTCGACCTCGAAGCGCGGCTCGGTTTCCGCCTCAAGCTCGATTCCGTCGCCTCCGCCTCGCTCGGCACCGGCAAGACCGCAGACGGCCTCGACGCGCTGCGCTGGTGGCAGGAGCACAAGAAAACCGGCGACTTCGCCCCGCTGCGCAAAATCGCCGAATACTGCGCCTACGACGTCAAGGTGACCAAGTGCGTGCACGAATACGCGCTCGAGCACGGCCTGTTGTTGTATGACGACCGCAACGGCCAGACCGCCCGCGTCGAGGTGGACTGGAAATGACGCGCCGCCTCACATCCAGCCGAGCATTCCGAGGACCTTGGTCACGGTCCAGACGAAGGTGCAGATCAACGCGACAATGAAAATCCAGATGCAGCGTTCGATGGAGGTGCGGGTCATGGCGCGCGCCTTCTAGCCGCCCGGACCGCGCTGGCAAAGGGAAATGGCGCGTGTGGTGGAAAATTTCCGCCGTGCCCGGAATCGGCGCAATTATCGGATGGCCATGCCCGCGCCGCCATCACAACCTCATCCGCAAACGCAATCGAACCGCCACCATCCCATGGCACAACACATCGGCATCCTCACCAGCGGCGGCGACTGCCCCGGACTCAACGCCGCCATCCGCGGCCTCGGCAAGGCGGCGCGCGAGCGCTACGGCATGCGTGTCACCGGATTCCTCAACGGTTTCCGCGGACTCGCCCAGGACCAGAGCGTCGAACTCGACGGCGCCATGCTGTCCGGCATCCTCACCGACGGCGGCACCCGCCTCGGCACCAGCCGCGACACACCCCACCGCATGTCCATCGGCGGCAAGACGCTCGACATGACCGACGCCGTCGTCGCCACCTACCACCGCCACCACCTCGACGCCCTCGTCTGCCTCGGCGGTGGCGGTACCCAGAAAAACGCCATGCGCCTCATCAAGGCCGGCCTCAACGTGGTCACCCTGCCCAAGACCATCGACAACGACATCGCCCACACCGACCGCTCGTTCGGCTACGACACCGCCCGCCAGATCGCCACCGAGGCGCTCGACCGCCTCCACTCCACCGCCACCAGCCACGAGCGCGTCATCGTCGTCGAGGTGATGGGCCACCGCGCCGGCTGGCTCGCGCTCGAAGCCGGCATCGCCGGTGGCGCCGATGTCGTTCTGCTGCCGGAAATTCCCTACAGCCCGGAAAAAATCGCCGCCGCCATCCGCGCCCGCACCCAGAGCGGCAAGCGCTTCAGCATCGTCGTCGTCGCCGAGGGCGCGATGTCCGTCGAGGAAGCCGAAAAAGTGGACTCGCTGGTCCGCGCCCGCGACAAGGCCGACTCGAAAAAACACCGCGCCGAGATCTCCGAAAAACTCAACCGCTTCCACGACGAGCACGTCGGCCACACCATCCGTCTCACGCAAAAGCTCGAAAAACTCACCGGCCAGGAAACCCGCCTCACCATCCTCGGCCACCTCCAGCGCGGCGGCACCCCGTCCGCCGCCGACCGTGTCTTCGCCACCTGGCTCGGCACCGAGTGCGCGCGCCTGCTCGACGCCCGCCAATACGGCGTGATGCTCGCGCTCCAGGGAAACCAGCTCAAGGCCGTGCCCGTCGCGGATGTCGCCGGCAACAAGCGACTCGTCCCCACCGACCACCCGCTGCTCGAGGCCGGCCGCATGGTGGGGACTTGTTTCGGCGATTGAATTTCAGCCCTGTTGACCACGGGCACGTGCGATGCCGTAAACGCCGAATCCCAGCACCAGGAACACCGCGATCAATCCGGCCGCATTGAGCAGCGCGCGGGTGAGCCCGATGTCATGCACGTTGATGAAAGGATAGGGATAGCTGTCGATGAATTCGCCGCGCACCATCACATACCCGAGATAGATGAACGGATAGGAACACCAGCGCAGCGGCATGCTCCATTCGAGCGTCTGCCCGTGCGATTGAAGCCACCACCACGCCAACACGCCCGCCGGCACCACATAATGCATGACGATGTCCGCCAGCCATTGCGCGCCCTGCGGATTCCACAGCTCGCGCAGCAGGAAGTGATACACCAAAGCCACCAGCAGGATCGCCGTCGTCGCGCAACCCGCCACCGAATGGCGGCCGAGCCATGCCAACAGCCCGGATTTCCATCCCAGCGACGGCAGCGTGAAAAGCACCGCCACGAACCAGTTGGTAATCACGGTGAAAAAACCGAAGTAAGCCACCAGGCCCGCCGGCCAGGTCTTGCCGTTGCCCGCCGCGATTTTCAGCGAAAGCCACAACTGCAACAACACGCCGCACCACGCGGTGATGGCGACGGCGATCCTGACTCGCTCGGAGGCTCGGGTTGCGGGGGGCATGGATGGGGGTGATGCCAAGTGCGCTGGGTGAGGCATTCGTTAAACCATCCGCCGCACCGCCGCTAGGCAAAAAATGCGCAGAACCCGCGGAGACACGCCTTGTCCCGCCGCCCGGCGTCTGGTATCCGGCTGTCATGAAACTCGGTTATGTGATCCTCTACGTGAAGGACGTGCCCCGCGCCGTCGCCTTTTACGAAGACGCCTTCGGCCTCGGCCGCAAGTTCGTGCACGAGGCTGGCATGTATGCCGAGATGGAAACCGGCGGCACCACCCTCGCCTTCGTCGCCTATGGAGTCGCCCGCACCAACCTGCCCTGCGGGTTCAACGAAAACCACCCGGAC
>DATISV010000222.1:0-10659 GCA_035468505.1 Luteolibacter sp.
AGGCGGGCGGCGATCCAGCGCATTGCACCTTCGCCGGAGTCGGCAAGACGCGCGACGAGATCGTCTATGCGCTCGAAAAGGGAATCTATTCGTTCAACGTCGAGAGCGAGGAGGAACTGCGGTATCTCAATCAGGTGGCTGGCGAGCTGGGCGTTATTGCGCCCGCCGCAGTGCGGGTGAATCCGAACGTGGACGCGAAAACGCACAAGTATATCTCCACCGGCAAGTCCGAGAACAAGTTCGGCGTCGATTTCGAGGCCATCGCCGCGCTTTACGAACGGGCATCCCAAGAGCTGCCCCACATCAGGCTGCGCGGCCTCCAAATGCACATCGGCTCGCAACTCACCTCCATCGAGCCGTTCATCGAGGCTGTGAAAAAAGTTTCTCCGCTCGTCCGCCAACTCAAGGAGCGCCATGGCATCGAGTTCTGGTCCATCGGCGGCGGCATCGGCATCATCTACAAGCAGTCACTCGAATCCGGAGCCGTCGATTGGTGGGAAAGCCAGCCGCCCGAAGAGCGCCCGCTCACCATCAACCAATACGGCGACGAACTCGTGCCGCTGCTCAACGATCTGGGCCTGAAAATCCTGCTGGAGCCCGGCCGCCTCATCGTCGGCAACGCGGGTGTGCTCGTCACGCGCTGCCTCTACGAAAAGAAAGGCTCGGCCAAGACTTTTAAAATCGTGGACGCCGGCATGAACGATCTCATCCGCCCGGCGCTTTACGAAGGGCACCACGAAATCGTGCCGCTCAAGCAGTCGGCCAGTGACGGACGCGTCACCGTGGACGTGGTCGGCCCGATCTGCGAAAGCGGCGACTTTTTCTGCCAGAACCGCGAGTTGCCGGACTTCCAGCCCGGCGAGTGTATCGCGCTGATGTCGGCGGGTGCCTACGGCTTCGTCATGGCGTCGAACTACAACTCGCGCCCGCTGCCCGCGGAAATCCTTGTCGAGGGCGGCACCGCCACCGTGATCCGCAGGCGCCAGACACTCGACGATCTGGTCGCCGGCGAGCTTTGAGCGCGCCACGCGTACAAAAAGAAACCGCTGTGCCGTTGTGGCGCCGTGAGCCACGTTCCGTGAACTCAACAAGTGGGGTCTTCCAATGGCTTTCTGTCTTCCTCTGTAAGGCGTGACATGGACCATCGGATTGTTGACCCCGTAAGCATATTATCGGTTCGGGCCGGCAACCATTAGTCGGACACAGCAGTCGCCATCAAACTAGCGCGCCCGGCGCGTGTCGCAATCCCAAAGAAAAAAAAGAATCGGCTTCACAAACGGCGGATCCTTGTACCGCGGCGGATGCGGGAATTGCGACGAGCGCGTTTCTTGACCATCATGCGAATGCGGCGTAAACGATGGGGGCTGAGTCACCATCCGCATGTCCCGCAAATTTCCATTTTCACAGCTCACCGCGCTCTTGCTGTGCGCGCTGGCGGCCGGCGCGTGTCAGCCGGCGGGACCGCCGCCCACGCCGATGCGGGCGCGGCAGATGCTGTACAACTGGTATGACGACGGCGGCACCGGCAAGGTGACCGTGACCATCAGCCTGTCCGACCAGATCGCGGGCTTTCATCGCGGCGGGCGGCCGATCGGCTGGTGCTACGTGGCGACCGGCCGCGAGGGCTACGGCACCCGGCCCGGGCAATACCGCATCACCGAGAAGATCGTGGACAAGTATTCGAACCGCTACGGATGGATCGAGGACGAGTTCGGCAACATGATCGACAAGGACGCGAGATATGACGATCCGGTGCCGGAGGGCATGAGCTACGTGCCGGCGCCGATGCCATACTGGATGCGCCTCACCTCCTACGGCATCGGCATGCACGGCGGGATCATCCCGGAGCCCGGCCAACCCGCCTCGCACGGCTGCATCCGCCTGCCCACGGACATCGTGCCGGTGGTGTTCGATTCGGTGGAGGTGGGCACCCGGGTGACCATCACGCGCGAGCCGGCCGAGCAGGGGCCGTGGATGTATGGCGCGCCGCGCCAGATACTGGCGGAAACGGTTCCCCGGCGGGAAGACAACCGGCGGTCTTATTCCCCGGCCTGGTGAACGGTGATCTGGGTGAACGGGATGATCCAGCCCTCGGCGTTGCAGGTGTCCACACAGGTGCGGGTGATCGCGCGGGTGAGCACGTTGAGGCGCGATGCGACCTCGCCGGTGAAGTCGGCGAGGATGGCGTAATCGAGCGATGACGCGCCCGCCGCTGCGAGTTCCACTTTCACGGACCGCAGGCACTCGCTTCCCACTTCGCCGACGAGCGCGGCCTGGAGCGCGTCTTCGAGGCGTTTCGGAATGGTCGTGGTGCATTCCGGCTGATGCACATAATCGATGCCGAAGGTGGTGCTGATACGGAAGCCACGGGAAAGGTTCTCCGGTGTCGCGGCGAGGAAATCGGCGGCCGGGTAGGTTTTGAGACTGCCGCCCAGCCTTAGCAACACGACTTGCTCTGGGGTTTGGCGCACGATTTTGCCGTAGCTGCCGTCGGCCAGGATCACCCAGTCATCGGCGCGGGTGGGAAACCATGGCTCGCGCGGGTGCCACGGCCGGGAGCGGAGATCGGTGAGGTCGTCCGCGGGAAGACGCAGCGTGCCGCCTTCGAGTTCCGGATTGGACAGCTCGCTGTAGAAGCCGAGTTTGCCCACTCGCCACGGCAGCCCGTCGATGACGATCCGCTCGCCTTCGCGCACCGGGCCGAGATTCAGGATGAGGCGGATTTGATCGATGTATGGCGGCAGCGTGTTGCGCCCGGCCCATGCGAGCGCAAGCAGGACGACGACGGCGAGGGTGAAAAGCACCCAGTCCTCCCGCACGTAGAGCACGATCAGCGCGGCAAGCACGCACGAGATCGCCAACACGGCGGTGGAGATCAGATCGACGAGTCGTTTTCCCAACTGTGCGCCCTTGCGGCGGTGGATCGGGCTGATCCGGCGCAGCGCGCGGATCAGCCAGCGGCCAAGAAAAAAAGTGGCCAGCACAGCGCCCGCGGCGAGCAGCAGGTTGAGCCCCCTGGTTTTCCAGAAATTGCTGAAAACGTGTGACGCCTTTTCCAGGAACGGAGTGCGCTCGCGCTCGCGTTCGGCGAGTTGCAGCTCCAGCACCTTGACGCGGCTGCCGCTCTCACTGGCCCGCTGTTGCCATACACTGCGGGACTCGGCGAGCAGTTCCCGCATGGCGGGATCCTGCTGTGAGTCGTCCAATGCCCGGATGCGATTCAGGGCATCCCTCGCCATAGCCTGCCGCTCGCGCGCCTTCCTGAGTTGGTTGCGCAGCGCCTCCATTTCCCGCGGACCGGTGCTGGCATCGCGCATTTCGCCCAACAGGGGCTGGAGAAGCTCGCCGACCTGCTCGGACAAGCCGGGCGAGGCCGCATCCTCCATGGTGTATTCCGTTTCCTCGATCCCCGAGGCCACTTCGCGAAAATCCTTTTCCAACGCACGCAACCGTTCGCGCTCGGCGGCCAGCGCGGATTCCAGTTCCGCCTTGCGCACCTCATCCGGCGCATCGGCCACTTGTTCGCGCAAGACCACGATCCGCGCCTCGGCCGCCTCGGCGAGATCGCGCAAGGATTCGAGCGCCCCCATCCCCGTCGGCGCGGCCGGAGGGATACCGGCACCGGGCCGCGGCATGCCGTCCTGTGCGTGCAGTGCCGCACACGCCAGCACCAGAAACAGCGCTGCCCATATCATCCGAAGCCGTCTCATGGCTCCATCCTAAACACCATTCCCCCGGATGTCTTGCCGGTTTTTCGCACGATCTAACAGCATCTGGCAGCCACAAGGACGGCTTGGAACATCAGGAACCGGTACCGTTCCTTCGGCCGCCGTTGCGGCTGGCGACGGCGGAGGACCGCGTGGAGCCGTTGTCGATGGACCCGCGGATCACGAACACGTCCGCATCGTATCCGACGCGGTTGTAGAGATCCACCACATCGCGGCTCGACATGCGGATGCAGCCGTATGAGGCGGGGTAACCGAGGCGTTTTTCCTCGGGCGTGCCGTGGATGTAGATGGTGCGCCTGAAGGCGTTGCCGTTGCGCCGCTCCATGCCCTTGAGCCAGAGGATGCGAGTGACGATGGGGTCGCGGCCGGGCGAATTCGGCTTGAGGATTTCGCCGGTGGGACGGCGGCTTTTGAAGACCGAACCGGATCTCGCGTTGCAGCCGATTTTTTTCGCCACCTTCATGTGGCCGACGGGCGTCCGGTAGCTGCCGGGGTGGTCACCGAGACCGAATTTGGAGGTGGAAATCGGGTAGGTTTTCACCGGCACGCCGTCGGTGACCAGCAACATGCGCTGGTCCTTCACGCTGACGATCATCTTGTTGCGGGTGTCCTTGCCGAACGGGCCGGTGGCGCAACTGCCGAGTCCCAAGGCGGCAAGCAGCGGCAGGGTGAAACGGGTGGTTTTGAGAAATCGGATGGCTCGGATCATCGTCGATTCACCGGGAGTTGCGATTCACAATACGCGGCACGGGAGTGCCGGAGGTGGATGGCAGCATGCGGGCCAGCGAGGAAAGGGAAGTGTAGAAGAATCCGACGGGGAACGGCAGCAGCAGGATGGCGGAGGACCAACTGCCGCGCAGCGCGGCGTCCACCACCACGAAGAGGAAGAAGAAGCCAAACAGCAGCTCGACAAACGGCGTGAGCGACTTGATCGCCTTGTAGCTGCTCTTCTTCCAATCGGCGCGCCGGTTCTGGGCGATGCCGTATTTCGGCGTGCGGACGAAGGCGGTCTGGTGGTTGCAAAGCGCCTCGATGACCGCCTTGGCATTGCTGATGGACATGCCGATGCCGAGCGCGAGCAGCAGAGGCAGGTAGGGGATTTCCTTCCACCAGGTGCCGGGACGCAGCGCCTTCTGCGAAACCATGTAGAACACCAGCACCGACACCGAGGCGAAGAAGAAGATCGGCACGTTGATGATATAATAAGTCAGTTTCCCGAAGTCCGGCTGCCACTGCTGGTTCGGATAGATCAGGAAACACAGGCAAATGAGCAGCAGGTAGGCGAAATTTGAGGTGAGGTGCGCGGTGGCCTCCAGCTTGATGAAAAGCGGCACGTCGGCGCGCCAGATCGCTGGCAGGACTTTTTTGCAGACCTGGATCGATCCCTTGGTCCAGCGGTGCTGCTGGCTCTTGAAGCCGTCCATGTCCACCGGCAGCTCTGCCGGGGTTTCCACGTCGTTGAGGAAAATGAAGCTCCAGCCCTTGAGCTGGGCGCGGTAGCTGAGGTCCATGTCCTCGGTGAGCGTGTCGTGCTCCCAGCCGCCGGCGTCGGCGATGCACGACTTGCGCCAGATGCCGCCGGTGCCGTTGAAGGTGAAGAAGCGGCCAGAGCGGTTGCGGGCGGTCTGTTCGAGTTCCAGGTGGCCGTCGAGGAACATCGCCTGGATGCGGGTCAGCACGTTGTAGGTGCGGTTCAAGTGGCCCCAGCGCGTCTGGATCATGCCGATTTTCCCGTCCGAGAAATAATGGATGGTTTTCTGGAGCAGGTCCGGATTCGGGACGAAATCGGCATCGAGGATGAGCAGGTAATCGCCCTTGGCGAAACGCGTGCCGTTTTCGAGCGCGCCCGCCTTGAAGCCGGTGCGGTCGGTGCGGTGGATGTGCTCGGCGTCGAAACCGCGCTCCTTGAGCCGTGCGATGCCGGCGCGGCAGATGTCCACTGTCTCGTCGGTCGAGTCGTCGAGGAGTTGGATCTGGAGTTTGTCCTGCGGGTAATCGAGCGCCGCCACCGATTCCAGCAGCCGGTCCACCACGTGCATCTCGTTGAACACCGGCAACTGCACCGTCACAAGGGGCAGATCCTCGAACATCCGTTTCGGCTGCGGCCGCTTGCGCGCGTGTTTCCAATACAGGAAAACGATGGTCAGGCGATGGCTGCCGTAGCCTGCCAAACCGAGCAGGACCAGGATGTAAGAGGCATACCAGATGGGTGAGGACCAGTCCATGGATGAAAATGTTGGGAGGTGTCGGGTGGGGTGCCGCGCAGGGGCGGGGCGGACGGCAGTGGCGGATGCCGGGGTGCCTGCGGTGATACGTCAGGTCAAATGCTTGATTATCAAACGCCCGACGCCGCAGGCAAGCAGGCCGGAGGGCTTCTGTCAAGCCCCCGGAATGGGCCGCCGATCACCGCCGCAGGCACTCGATCTCCTCCAGCAGGTCGAGGATGAGTCGCAGGCCGGCGTCGTTCACGCCGCAGGTTTCACGCAGGTGCTCGATGCGGCGCAGGGTGCGCAGCGCCTCGTCGTCGTAGCGGTTTACGTCCTCGCGCAAGGGACGGATGAACCCCCGCTCGCAGTAACGGAGGATGGTTTCCTCCGCCACGCCGCTGATGCGGGCGAAAAGCTCCAGCGAGTAGGTGGCGTCGGGCTCCTGCGTCATGACTGGCGGCGGGGGGTGAAGGTGGAAACGTCGCGCAGCTTTTCCCAGAGCTGGCGCTCGGATTCGCCGATCCGCTCCGGCGTCCGGATCGATAGAATGACGTGAAAATCGCCGCGTTCGCCGGATTTCCCCTTGGGCAGGCCGCGGCCGCGCACCCGGAGCTGGTGGCCCGCGGCGCTGCCGGGCGGGATGCGCAGTTTCACCGGGCCGTCGAGCGTCGGCACGCTGATGTCCGCGCCGAGCACGGCTTCCCATGGCGCGATTTCCAGTTCGAGAAACACATCGGATCCCTCGCTGCGGAAATCCGGGTGCGCGGCGTGGCGCACGCGCAGGTAGAGATCGCCGGCCACACCACCACCGCTGCCGGGCTCGCCCTGGCCGGGCACGCGGATGCGCTTGCCATTCGTCACTCCGGGCGGGATGCGCACTTGGAAGGTGTGACTCCGCGAGCGGCCGGTCCGCGGATCGGTGATCTGCAGCGAAACCGGCCGCACGGCTCCATGCATCGCCTCCTCGAGAGTCACCAAAATATCGCCCTCGATGTCGCTGCCGCGCATGCTGCCGTGGCCCGGATGCGCGCCGCGCTGGAATCCCCCGGGAAATCCGAAGCGTCCCGCACCACCGAAGTATTGCTCGAAAAAGTCGCTGAACCCGGTGCCGCCGAAGTTGAACTCCTGATATCCCCCACCCTGCTCCGGCGGCGGAAAACCACCCTTTTGCCGCCAATCCGCGCCGAGACGGTCGTATTTCGCGCGTTTCGCCGGATCGCCCAGCACTTCGTAGGCCTCGTTGATCTCCTTGAATTTCCCCTCGGCCGACTGCTTGTCCTCGGCCACGTCCGGGTGGTGCTTGCGGGCGAGTTTGCGGAACGCCTTCTTGATTTCCTCGGCACCCGCATCGCGCGGCACGCCAAGGATCGCGTAATAGTCTTTGAACTCCACGGACATGAACTTGCCATTTCCTAGCCCGACCCGCGGCCGGTTTCAATCTCCCATGCGGCTGTCAAAAGCGAAAGCTGATCAGAACAGGTAAAAACGGCGTGTTGGTGGCGGTTGTTAACCCCATTGCGGGTCTTGGCATGGAGGCGATGAAATGACGAACTTGCCGAAGTTCCATTTCGCATCACCTGGAAACGCTCCTTTCTTGCCGGTGATGGTCTTGAATGGAATGGCGGCAAGCTCCGCAGCATGGTCCGAAAACGATGGCTTCGGCGAGAAGAAAGACGGCTGTTTTCATCGTGCCGAAGCTACCGCCGGCCATGAGCGGCACAAGCCGAACGGCGGGCGGATCAAATGCATCAATCCAAGGGAATATAGACCAGCAGGCCCGCCTTGGAATCCGGGACAATCAACTGGCGGTTCTCCTCGTCGAGGATCAGGTCGGCGGCGGATTGGAGCGTCGCGAGCCGCTTCTTCCCGCCGGTGGCGGCCTCGATGCGCCAGACGCGGCCGGTGAAAACTTCCGTTAGATAGAGGTTGCCCTTGCCGTCGTTGACGATCCCGTCACCGCTGCGGTGATCCCCGCTGATCTGCCGCCACTTGCCGGACTTCCATTCCAGCAGCGTGCCACGGAAGAACTCCGCGATCAGGATCGTGCCGTCTGCGAGGACATCGACGCCATTGGGATTGGGAAATTCCGGCGCATGGTCGATGGCGACGGAAACCTTGCCATCGAGAGTGATCCGATAGAGCCGGCCCAGCGGCGGCAGCTTTCTTGCCTCGGTGCTGTCGAGCGGCCAGAACGATCCGTCGGGAGCGAACATCGCCTTGAGGTCGCCCATGTCGGTGACGAGGATGGACTTGCCGCCGGGTTCGACGGCCACGTCGTTGAGAAAGACCGGTGGTTCGGGGAACGCGGCCGGCGCAGCGAGTGCGGTCTTGTGGCCGTCCCGATCGATCGCCCACACCGTGTCATGATCGGTGGTGATGAGTTTTCCGGCTACAAACACGATGCCTTTTGGATCGTCGAGCCCTTTGACAAAGGGAGTGACCTTGTCGCCGTCGATCCTGACGATCCCGCCATCGCCGTCCCCCTTCTTCTGTTGGGCTCCCATCAAGGTCACATAAAGCTTGCCGTCGAAACCCTTGACGACGCTCTCCGGAGTCGCGCCAACGGCAAGGCTGCGGAAGGATGGCTCGGCGAACTCCGGCGGGATGGCGGAGATCGGCGCATACTCGATGTCCCGGTAGAAAATCTCCGCACCTTCCGACTGCAGGATGAGGGGACCGGAAGTGACGGGAACAGGTTTCGGTCCATCGATCCGGCGTGGCGCCTGCAAGCGCATCACGACCTCGCCATTGACGATGTGAATGCAGTCTTCGCCAAAACAAACCAGTTCGACCGTGTTCCATTCACCGCTTGGGTTTTCGTTGTCGGGATGCTTGATGCAACGTCCTTGCTTGCCCGGGACCTGGGAGAACACCCGGGACTCGCCCTGCGGGTCGTAGTCGAACACCACATGCTCATCGATTTGGCATGGTGTCGAACGCACGGAAATCTCCGAGCCCACCGCATACAGATCGCCGACATCGCGCTCCTGGATCTGGAGTTCGATCGAGCGGGCCCAGGTGCGCCCCTCGGCACCCGGTTCCGCGTGCACGTGATAGAGCAGTCCGCTGTCGCGCGGGGTGTCCGGCTTGTGACGTGGCGGCCATTTCGCCTTCCCCCATTTGAACTGCAAACGCAGCCGGTAATTCGTCAGCGACTGGCTTGAGCGGAGTTCGCCAAAAACTTCGCCGGAAATGCGGATGGCCGTCCGTCCGTCTTCCTCGACCACGGTGAAGACCTTGAGCGGATCGCGGTTCGACCCGATTGCCTCAATGTATTTTCCTTTGGCGTCGCGTTGCAAACCCGGAACCTGGGAGCTTGCATCGGGTTTTTGCAACCAGGTGGTCCAGCCGCTTAAATCGCGGCCGTTCCAGAGCGGTTTCCACTGTTCGTCCGCGTGCGACGCAGTGCCAAGAACGAAGATCAGGAAAATGGCTGGGGATAACGAGCGCATGGATGTCGGGGATGGATGTTATATGAAACTCAATCGAGCTTCTTGACCTTGAGGTTGCGGAACTCGATGCGATAGCCCTCGCCCTCCAGGCCAAGATAGCCCTTGTCCCGGCCGCAATCTTCAAACCGGCAGGTCACCGCGCCGTTGACCCACAGTGTCAGCCCCCGGCCTTCGGCGGCGATTTCGATGGTGTTCCATTCGCCAGCTGGTTTCACCCGGCCGTCGGCGGCCTTCTGGTTGAACCTTTGTTTCCGGCCATCGCTGCCTACCGTCTGTCCGAAAAGGAAGCCGCCCTTGGCGTCCCCGATCTGCGCCTGGTGCCAGATGTCACCGTCGCGGCTGTTGCGTACATAAATGCCGCTGTTGTAGCCACTCTTGCCCTCGATCCGGGTGTAGCGAAACTCGACGTGAAAGACGGCAGCGCCGATTTCCTCGTCGAACAACAGCATGTCATGCCCGCCGTCTCCGTCGCACACGAGCACCTTGTTGGATTCATCCACATGCCACTGGCCCCGTCCCAGCGCGGCCCCTGGCGGCACGGGCACGCGACGCCAGCCCTTCAGATCGGCTGCGGGCAGAATGTCCCGCCACCCGTCGGGCTCGCTCTCCAGCCGGCTCTTGCTTTCCGCTGGTTCAACCGGCGGCGCGGCGATGGCCGGCACGGCGGCCAGCATGAGAAGACACGCGACGACCATCCGGTTGTTTTTAATGTGTAACATGGCCGAACGTGTGATTGCCACGCTGGGAAAGCAAGCCGCGACATGCCGTGCGGAAGGTTCATCGCCGTCCGGATGGAAGGCTCTGCAAACGCGAAAAGCGGATCGTCCACCCTTGCAATCAGGATCAGATGCAAAGTCGTCATGAATTCCTGATTGCCGCCGAAGTGAGACGGCTGCAATTTCGTTCCATGTTTGAAAACGAAACGCCCCGGACCATGCGCCAAGCGACGCTTGGCTTCATCCTGGCCTGCGCCATTGCCACGACAAGCACGGCGGTGGCGGTTGACAATATCGGGACCGTAAAAGTGGCCGGAGGGTTTGAGCGCCCGCTTTGGGCGGGAATGCCGAAAGGGCATGACGGCACTCTATGGGTGATGGAACAGGCCGGGCGCATCTGGCGTGTCAACCTGGCCACCGGCGAGCGTGAGAAAACGCCGTTTCTCGACATCGCGAAGGACGTCAGCCGCCGCGGCAACGAGGAAGGACTGCTGGGCCTCGCATTCGACGGTAATTTCATCGAACACGGGATCTACTACGTGAACTACAGCGATCA
>DATISV010000223.1:0-1715 GCA_035468505.1 Luteolibacter sp.
CGTGGCGGCGGTTTTCGAGGTGCTCGAACGCCGCATCGCAGCCGGCGAGATCGAAGAAATCCGTGGTGCCCTGCCCAGGCAGTTCCAGCAACTGTGGCCGGAAGTGCCCGCCGCAAGGCATCCTGTGGCACGGGCATGAGAGGTATCCACACGGAGCGGCGGAATGTGTCCGCCGCGCCTATGGAAAGCCCATGAATCGGCATTCGCTCTCCAAATGATACCCATTGACGCGGCGAACGCGTTTCGCCGCTCCGTGAGTGTGCGAAATGCGGACTAACAAAACATCAGCACCGCGATCTGCGCGACGAGGATGCGCAGCAGCATGGTGAGCGGATAGACGTTGGCGTAGGCGAGCGACGGGTAGTCGGAGCGCGTAAGTTTGGTGGAGAAGGCGAGCGCGGGGGGATCGGTCATGCTGCCGGCGAGCACGCCGCAGAGCGTGAGGTAGTTGAGCTTCATCAGTTTCCGGCCGATGAAGCCGGCGACGAGGAGGGGGATGGCGGTGGCGGCGGCGCCGAGCGCCATCCACTGCAGGCCGGTGGCGGTGAAGGCGGTGGCGGCGAAATCGCCGCCGGCCCCGAGGCCGACGCAGGCGAGGAAGAAGATGATGCCGAGCTCGCGGAAGGCGGTGTTGGCATTGATGGGCATATGAATGACCAGCGGTCCGATGCGGCCGAGCCGGCCCATCAGGATGGCGATGATGAGCGGTCCGCCGGCCAGGCCGAGGCGCAGCGGGACGGGCATGCCGGGCAGGTTCCACGGGTAGAGGCCGAAGAAGATGCCCACCGCGATGCCGATGAAAATGGAGGCGAAGCTGGTTTCGTTGAGCTGGTGCACCGAGTTGCCAAGCGCTTCCGCTGCCTGCGCGATGGCGGCTTCCTCGCCGACCAGATTGAGCATGTCGCCAAACTGGAGTTTTACGTCCGGCATGGCGGTGAGGATCATGTCCTGGCGGCTGACGCGGCTCACGGTGACGCCGAATTTCTCGCGGATGCGGGTGCCGGTGATGGTTTTGCCGATCATGTCCTTGTGGGTGACGATGACGCGGCGGGCGATGACATTGCCGGGTGCCTTGCGCAGGTCCTCATCGATGCGGCTGCCGATGCCGAGGATGGCGCGGTCGAGCTGCGCGCGGCTGCCGACTGCGAGAATGAGATCGCCGCTGCGGAGCACGGTGTCCGGGTGGGCGATGTGGACTTCGGTTTCGTCGCGCCGGCGGATGCGCGAGACGACCACGCCGTCGTCGCCGAGTCCGGGGATGGCGCTCACGGTGACGCCGTCGAGGTTCGGATTTTCCACGCGGATGGTGGCGCGCTCAGGCGGCCGCGCGCCTTGCGAGAGTTGTTCCTTCATCGCGTCGAGTTCGCGCGCGGGATCGATGCGGAAGGCGACGCGGATCGCCAGCATGACGAGGATGATGCCGAGCACGCCGATCGGATAGGCCACGGCATAGGACATGGCGGCTTGATCGGCCGGCACGCCCGCGCCGGACATCGCCTGCTGGACGGCGCCGAGCGAGGGTGTGTTGGTGGTGGCTCCGGAGAAAATCCCGGCCACCGCTCCGATGTCCCATTGCAGCCACACACGGCCGACGGCGAAAACGATCAGCGCGCCTGTGAGAACGATGACCACGGCCAGCGCGTTGAGCTTGAGGCCGTCTTTTTTGAGCGAGTTAAAGAATCCGGGGCCGAGTTGCAGGCCGACGGTGAAGACGA
>DATISV010000224.1:0-2800 GCA_035468505.1 Luteolibacter sp.
CGGCCGCGGGAGAGCGGCAGATGTTTCCAAGACACACGAAAAGGATACGACGGGGGGAGATGCGGGGGGGGCGCATGGGCGGAGAATGCCGTGGAATCCGGGCCGTGGACAATTCCAAACGACTCCGCGATCACGTGGGGAACGGGCCGGGGCGTATTCGGTGTCGCACACGGCCGGGGCGGGTGTTTAGCCTGCCGCCATGACGCGGCGCGCGGTGGCGATGGTGTTGTTGGGGATTGGAGTGTTGGTGGCGGTTTCCGGCATCATGCGGCTGCGTTTCGATCCGGACATCCTCGGCATGCTTCCGCCGGATAGCCCGGAGGTGGGCGGCTTGCGGGCGTTTCAGGAGGGCTTCGCGGCGTCCGGGGAAGCGGTGGTGCTGATCGAGGGCGATGAGTCGCGCGAAGGGGAAATGGCGGCGCTGGCGGAATCGCTCGCGGATGCCATCGGGGAAGCCGGTGTGGCACGGCGGGTGCGCTGGCGTCCCGCGTGGATGGATGGCGGCGGCATGGCGGAGTGGCTCGCTTTTCTGTGGCTCAACGGTCCGCCGGATGCGGTGGAGAAACAGGCGGCCGCACTCGCGCCGGAGCGCTTGGAAGCGACTTTGCAAAACGCCCTTGCCGATGTGGCCACCGCGTTGGAGGGCGAGGAACTGGCGATGCGCGCCAACGATCCGCTGGGTTTCCTGCGCCATCCCGGGGTGGAGCCGCTGCTTGAAAACGCGGGCGACGGCGTGGAGGGCTACGAAAGCCCGGACGGCCGGGCGCATCTGCTCTTCGTGGAAGCGCCGCGGCCCGTCACCGGCTATCGCGAGGCGGAGGCGTGGCTGGAGGAGATACGCGCTGTGATCGACGTGTGGGAAAACCAACAGGACGGCGGGCTGGACATCCATCTAACAGGCGAGCCCGCATTTGCCGCGGAAATCGGTGGCGCGATGGAGCGCGACATGCGGAGCACCGCGGGCATCACCGCGGGCCTGATCGCCCTGCTCTTCTGGTGGGTGCAGCGGCGGCTCGCGCTGCTGGGCGGACTGCTGCTGGTGCTGGCGCTGGTTTTTCTAACAGCCATCGGCATGGCCGGGTGGATTTATGGCGAGCTGAGCGTGATGGCGGCGGCTTTCGCCGCGATCCTGATCGGCCTGGCGGTGGATTACGGCGTGCTGATCTGTCAGGAGGCGAAGGCCTGCGGCCACGACCGCGCGGCCTTGTGGCGGGCCACGCGCGGATCGGTGTTATGGGCGGCGGCCACCACGGCGGTGGTGTTTTTCGCGCTCAACGGCAGCGGACTGCCGGGCATCGCGCAGCTCGGCACGGTGGTGGCCTGCGGCGTCCTGGCGGGCGCGGCGTTGATGCTCGGTTATTACTTGCCGTTCGTGAGCCTGGCCGGCGGCGGGCGCGAGACGCGGACGAAACACGTGCCGGTGCCTCCGCTTCGCACGGCGCTGACACTGGCTGCCGTGCTGGCGGTGGCCGCCGCGGCTGTTTTGATCTGGCGCGGGTTTCCCGAGGTGGATTTCGACGAGCGCCTGCTGCGTCCGCGCGACAGCGGGGCGATGGCGGCATTCGACCGCGTGCGCGAAAAATTCCCCGGCTGGGGCGACAACGCGCTGCGCATCGTGGTGGAGGCGGACGACGATGCGGCGATGCATGCCCGGATCGCGGAGGCGCGCGGCAGATTGGAAAACGAAGCGGCCGTGGACGCGTTCGTGTTGCCGGAAACCTGGTGGCCGGACGCGGCTCGGCAGTCGGACAACCGCCCGCTGCTGCGCGAAATCGCGGCCCGTGCGGACGCAATGCTCGCCGCCGCGGACGAGGCGGGGTTTTCAGCGGACGGCCTGGCTCCGACGCGCGAGGTGTTGATGGAAATGGCGCGCATGTCCGGTGATGGCAGCCTCGTTTTTCCGGAGTCGGAAGGCGCGCGTGAAATCATGGGTGCCTTCGTGGCAAGGGACGCGGATGGCGGCGGAAAAATGGCGGGAATCGTTCACATGGCGGAGGGTGTGGACGCCACCGGTGAGGATTTCCCCCGCATACGCTCGCTGAACGCGCCGGGCATCCGTCTGGCGGGATGGGATCTGATCAAGCCGGCGGTGGTGCCGCTGGTGAGGCGCGATGTGACCCATGTGCTGCTGCCCATGACTGTCCTGATGATGGCGATGCTGGCGGCGGTTTTCCGCTCGATGCGGGTGGTCGCGCTGTGTCTGGCGACGATGGCCCTGAGCGGGCTGATCCTCCTGGCGGCGATGTCGTGGCTGGGGATCGGTTGGAATTTCCTCAACATCGCGGCGGCTCCGCTGTTGCTCGGGATCGGGATCGACTACGGGATCCACATCGGTCTCTCGCTGCGCCGCCACGGCGGTGACATCGCCGCGATGTGGCACGGCACCGGCAAGGCGGTGGTGTTCTGCGGAGTGTCCACGGCCATCGGTTTCGGCTCGCTGTGTTTCGCCTCGAATGACGCCACGGCCAGTCTGGGAACCGTGGCTGTGACGGGCATACTCGTGAGCATGCTGGTGAGCGCGCTGCTTCTGCCGCCGCTGCTGGCCCGTGAATTTACTGCGGAGAATCGCGCACTATCGGATTGAGATCCGCGACGCATGGGGTGAGGTTTCCCACATGAATGGAGTGCCCCCCGTTGTTGCCGGTATCGATTTTTCCGCATCCTCGCCAATGGTGCTGAACCACGCCGCGAAAATCGCCGCGGCCACCGGTGCCAGAGTCGTCGCCGCGCACATCATTGCATCCGGCTCGATCCGCGAGTGGGAACGCGCGGCGGAGAGCGAGGCGCAAAACGACAACCG
>DATISV010000225.1:0-4047 GCA_035468505.1 Luteolibacter sp.
GGGAGCCGGGTTCTAGTTTCCGAACGTCATTCACTCTCCTTGGCTCAAGGCATCACAATAAATAATCCATCCATGAAACCCCGGAAGACTTCTCTCTCGTTACTCTTGATTGGCTTGCTCGCTAGTGGACATTCTCACGCAGCCAGCCTCACGCTCGACTTCGAGTCCGCCACCGGTACCTCGGCACCGACGGGTTGGGCAACCATTGGAGCCACCGACAACGGCAGTTACGCCACCACCGACACTGACGGGGTGGGCGGTTCGAATGGCGGAAGTCTGGATTGGACCGGACCCAACTCGGTCGCGCCCACGGTCTATCTGGTCAACAGTGGTGCCGCCTTCGACGCAACCAAGTCCATCAGCGGAACCTTCGACTTCTACGTGGTCGAAGATGGGAATTACTCGGCCGCCAACTTTCTGGTCGGCGACGTTCAGAATGGGCTGACTAAAACCTCCGGAGGGGACTTCCTGAATGTATTTCTTCGCGAGAAGACCTTCGGCGCGCGCGCCGCTCTCTATGATGGTGCGAATACCTCGCTGGTTAACGATGCCAGCAATGATCGGGAGATATTCACCAACCAATGGAATACGGCGACATTCACATGGACCCCGACAAGCGGCACGACGGGCAATTTCACTTTCTCGTGGGTGAGGCCGACGAATATCACAGAACCGGGCCTCAGCATCCCAGACTATACGTTTGATAGCGCCAATGTGTATTTCGGTTTTGGCACGGGGCAAAGTCCTGTCCGCTTCGACAACATCAGCATCACTGGAACAGCCATCCCCGAACCCCGCGCCGCGCTTCTCGGCGGTCTTGGCTTGCTCGCCCTGCTGCGCCGCCGCCGGTGAGGGCATCTCTTTTCATCTGATACGCTCAAAAAGCAGGGATGATCGTCCCGGTTTTTTTGTGCCCGTGAGATGCCTTGTAGCGTCGATGCGAAGGCTCCGCGCGCAGTTCTCAGCGCGATATTCGGGAAATCGCACCTCATGGGTGCCGACGCTCAGACAGCGCCGCTTGCAAGATGCTCATTGGGGGAGGCTTCGCTGTTCTATGCTCTTTAAGATCACAGACGGGTTGGCGCTTCTTTTTTGCCATGCCCCGTTTCGTTCCTAGCTTTTCGCCAGCCCATCCGGGCTGTCCCAACCCCGAACCGTTCGTTACACCGGTTTCCCGAATCCAGTATGAAAATCCCATCCTACCCCACACGCCGCGCAAGCCTTGGTTCGCTGGCCGCGCTCGCCCTCTGTTTCACAGTCTCATCGCAGGCCGAGTTCGTCGTGCAATACGACAACCCGCTGATCCCCGTCGGACTGCGTCCGGGGGATTCGTTTCATCTCGTATTCGTGACGGGCGGCACCATCCAGCGCGATCTGCTCGATGGTGTGGATGACGGCAGCGACAACAGCACGATCGCCGATTGGGATGCCCATGTGAACTCGGTGGCGGACGCTTCCACGCTGCCCGGCGGGATGGGAGACATCAACTGGCTTGCAATGGTTTCCACCACCACCGTCGCCGCCAAGGACCATGCGGTGGTCACCGCGCCGATCTACCGCGTCGATGGCACGCTCATCGCCACCGATTCCAGTGATCTCTGGGATGGCGGCATCGCCGCACCCATCATCATTAATCAAAACGGCGGCAGCCTCGGCACGGGACAGGCGGTGTTTTTCGAAACCTGGACCGGCGATGCGTCGAATTACAGCAGCGCCGGGGTGATCGGAACTTACAGCCTTGGCAACGGCACCGAGGCGGCTCAGGTCGGCTACGCGGATCAATCCGGCGGCGGTTGGCATTCTTTCGGCTCCCATACGCGCCGCGGTCCGAACGACTCGAAGCGCGTCTATGCGCTCTCCGAACGCATCACCATCGCGGTGCCCGATGATGCCGACGGCGACGGCCTGCCCGACTGGTTCGAGGCCGCACACACCGAACCCTCATCCACCACCGCGCTCGATCCGACATCCGACCTCGATCAGGACGGCCTGACCGCGCTGCAGGAATACGAATCCGTCACCCCTCTCAACCCGGCCAGTCCGGATACCGACAACGACGGCCTGCTCGACGGTGTCAGCATCGCTTTAACAAACAGCGATCCGCGCTACGCCTCATGGGCCGCGGACGGCATCGCCTATTCCGAAGAAAGCGGCACCCGCACCTTCCGCGGCGAGGCCACCATGGGCACTGATCCGGTGGTCGCCGACACCGATGGCGACGGTCTGCCCGACGGGGTCGAATCCAACACCAACGTCTGGGTCAGCGCGAGCGACACCGGCACCGATCCGCTCGAAACCGACAGTGACTACGACGCGCTTTCAGACGGAATCGAAACCAACACCGGCGTGTTGGTGGACCGCAAGACCGATAGCGGCACCAGTCCGGTGCTGGCCGACACCGACGGTGACGGGGCGGGCGATTGGTATGAAATCACCGCCACCTTCACCAGTCCGTTCGATAGTGCCGAACAACCGAATGTTCCCTATCCGCTGCCGGCCTATGACGGCTCGCCGTTGGCCGCCGACAAGCCGGTCAAGGTTTTCATCCTCTCCGGCCAGTCGAACATGGTGGGAATCGGTTATGTCAACGGCTCGAAACCCGAATCGCTCGACACCATCACCAAGGTCGATGGGAAATTCCCCAACCTCATCGATGGCGGCAAAAACTATCTTCCACGCGAGGATGTCTGGTATGAGGGCGTTTACAACGCGACCGCCAAGAAATGGCTTTCAGCGGGATGCGGAGCCGATGGAACACAGCTCGGTCCCGAGATCGGATTCGGGCAAGTGATGGGCTGGCACCTCGACGAACCGGTTATCCTCATCAAGGCCTCCCAAGGCAACCGCGGTCTCGGCTGGGACATCCTGCCACCCACCAGTCCGCGCATCGATTGGACGAATGGCCGCACCTACGCCGGCTACGGCGATGCCACCCAAAGCTGGGTCACGGGCACCACGCCGGTGCCCGGTGGATGGTATGCGGGCAAGGAGTTCGATCAGTTCTTCATGGACGATTCCGAATGGGCGCAGCCCGGCGACGGCTCTTTTGTAAATGTGGTCGATGTTCTCGACAACTTTGAAGCCAAGTTTCCGCAATGGGCCGCGCAGGGGTTCGAGATCGCCGGATATGCCTGGTGGCAAGGCCACTGGGACCAGCTTGCCGGCTCCCCCTATGCCGACAAGTATGAGGAAAACCTCGTCCGCCTCATCCAACAGGTCCGTGGCTATTATGAAGCGCGTTATCCCGGCAAGGTGGTGCCGAGCGCGCCCTTCGCCGTGGCCACTATCGGTTTCGATGGCGAGCCATACGATCCGGCCAGCGGCCCGGGCAAGGTCCACGCCGCCCAGCTTGCGGTCGCCGATGCCGTGAAATATCCCGCCTTCACCGGCAATGTGAAGTCTGTGGATACTTTGCCATACTGGCGCACGGTCGATGAATCGCCCGGCGTCCAAGGTTTCCATTACCACAACAATGCCGAAACCTACATGCTTGTCGGCGACGCGCTCGGCCGTGCCATGGTCGAGATGCTTGAAACCCCGGACACCTTCGCCCCGGCCCCTGACCCGATGACCTTCGCCATCGCCCCCACCGCGGTGAATCCCAGCACCGTCGGCATGGTCGCCACCACCGCCGTCGATCCCGCCGGGCCGGTCGAGTATTTCTTCGAAAATGTCACCACCAGCGAGAACAGCGGCTGGATGGCCACGCCGGGCTGGAACGACAGCGGCCTGGCCGCCGGGAGTTATGACTTCCGTGTCAAGGCACGCGACGCACTCGGCAACGAAGGCGGCTGGTCCGCCACGGCAAGCGCCAGCCCGGGCAATGACATCACCAAACCCTCGCCCGATCCGATGAGCTTCTCCGCGCCGCCCACCGCCACCGGCGAAACCACCATTACGATGACCGCCACCACTGCCAGTGATATCAATGGCGTGGAATATTACTTCAACTGCACCCTCGGCGGCGGACCGGCCAGCGGTTGGCAAGCCAGCCCGCCGTTCACCGCCACCGGCCTCACCGGCGGCACCGGATACACCTACGTCGTC
>DATISV010000226.1:0-1926 GCA_035468505.1 Luteolibacter sp.
GCTTCACCTCCTTGGAGGTTTCGCGTTGCTCCAGGTAATCCATCACGCGATCGCCGTGCCAGCCGCTGCCGGATTCGTGGCTGCCGCCGCGCTTGGTGGCGTCGTGGCGCACGGTGAAGAGTTTGTTGGCCGCCTCGTAGCTGTTGCCCTGCTTGCAGGTCCGCATGGTGGCGTAGCCGGCGCGGTTGAACACGGCGGGCAGCGTCTGTTGCACGATGTCCGGCGGGCAGAGTCGTTTCTCCATCGCACCCGGAGAGTTCGGCAGGTGCCAAACAGTGCGCCCGCTCATGATCATGTGGCGCGAGGGAGTGCAGACCGCGCCGGAAAACGAGCCCATGTGGTAGGCGCCGTCGATGACCATGCCCTCGCGCGCGAGCCGGTCGATGTTCGGCGTCTCCAGCGGCGAGTCCGGGTTATAAACCTTCAGATCGAACGGCGACTGGTCATCCACCAGAACGAAGAGGATGTTGGGTCTCCGCTCGGGCTGGCTGGTGGCGATTGGGCAAAACGTCGAAACGAGGAGCGGAATCGCAAAGCAGAGCGGAATCGCAAAGCAGAGCGGAATCGGTTTCAGAGCCATGATCGTCGGTGGTGCGGGAGGAATTGCCGGAGCGTGAAGCATCCATACGCAAGCGATAGATGATTTTTTCGGGGTTCGCATTTTCCTCTGGGAGCGTATCAGGACTTGCGCGGGGCGGGATCGGTGCGAATTTCGCGGGCCATGGACAGCTTACGAACGCTTCTGACCGCCGCCACCTCGGGCCTCTTCGCCGCATGTGCCACCGCCGAGCCACTGGCGGTGGGCGCGGCGCTGCCGGACGTTTCCCAGAAAAACCAGGACGGCGAGGCGGTGAAACTCGCCGAATTCGGAGCCACCGGCCACTTGCTCGTGTATTTCTATCCGAAGGCGGACACCCCGGGCTGCACCAAGCAGGCGTGCAGCCTGCGAGACTCCTACGCGCAACTCACCGAAAAGGGCGTGAAGGTGCTCGGCGTGAGCATGGACGGTGTGAAGGCGCAGAAGGCCTTCCGCGACAAATACGAACTGCCCTTCGACCTGCTGGCCGACGAGGACGGCGTGATCGTCAAGGCCTTCGGCGTGCCGAGCAAGATGAAGTTCGCGAGCCGCCAGGCATTCCTCTTCAAGGACGGCAAGCTCGTCTGGCGCGACCTCAGCGCATCGACGGCGCAACAGGCGGCCGACGTGCTGGATTATCTAACAAAGAACCCGTGACTCGGCGCTTTCCGGTTCCGCGGCGGCAATGGATTCCATGAAGTCGCGGTGATGGACGAGTTCCATGCGGCCGTCGGTGTGTTCGATGACGGCGGTGAGGCTTTCCACCCAGTCGCCGGAGTTGAGGTAGTGAATATCTCCCACCCGCTTGTCCTCGGGGGTGTGGATGTGACCGCAGACGATGCCGTCGCACTTGCGGTGGCGGGCGAGGTTCTGGAGCAGCTCCTCGTAGCGATCGACGAAGCAGACGGCGCTTTTGACACGGGCCTTCACGCTCTTGCTGAGCGAGTAGTATTCCATGCCGCGCCACGCGCGCCAGCGGTTGTAGAGGCGGTTGACGCGCAGCAGGAAATCATAGCCCACCGCACCGAGCACGGCGAGCCACTTGTGATTGGTGGAAACGCTGTCGAAGCCGTCGCCGTGGACGATGAGATATCTTTTTCCCGCGGCGGTGAGGTGGATGTGCTCCTTGACCATGCGCACGCGGCCGAAGGCGAGCGGCATGAAGCGGTCGAGGATCTCGTCGTGGTTGCCGCGCAGGTAGATGACCTCGGTTTTGTCGCGCTCGGTCATCTTGAGGATCTTGCGGATCACGCGGCTGTGGCGCGAGGTCCAGCGCGAGCCGCGCTTGAGCGCCCAGCCGTCGATGATGTCGCCGTTGAGCACGAGTTTCTCGCAGCGGACGTGCTTGA
>DATISV010000227.1:0-5411 GCA_035468505.1 Luteolibacter sp.
CACTCTTCCGCGCGATCCCGCCTGCCGCCTGTGTGGCGATTCACCGGAAATCCACACCGTCCTCAATCCCGAAACCCTCGCGCAAGACACCTGCACGACTTCCGCAAGCTCCATGCAAACCATCACCACCACCGAACTCCGCGCCCTGCTCGCCGACGGTTTCCAAGGCCTCCTCATCGACGTCCGCGAACCGCACGAACACGCCATGGCCCGCATCGAAGGCGCGCGCCTCATCCCGCTCGGCACGCTCATGGAGCATATCGAGAGCCTGCCAAACGACCGCGACATCATCGTCCACTGCAAGATGGGCATGCGCTCGGCCCGCGCCTGCGAGATGCTCATGGCCCGGGGGTTCAGCCGCGTGAAAAACGTCACCGGCGGCATCGACGCCTGGCTGGCGGAAGAGTGACGGCGCGCAAGTAGCAACTGCGATTTCATCGCCCGCCATACCCGCCATCGGGTGTTGGTGCTCCAGCAGGAATCGGGAAAAGGATGGCGCCGACCTGTTGTTCCTGCGCAAGTGGTTCGTGGCCCGCGGCGAGCAGCCGCCGGTATGAATCAGCGGGCGATTCGCGGCAAATTCAGATCGACGTCGGGCTGCAAGCAGGCGATGTTGTCTTCATGGAAACCACCCAACGGATCACCATCAATCCCAGGCAGTGCGGCGGAAGGCCGTGCATCCGAGGCATGCGAATCCGGGTGATCGACGTGCTCGATCTGCTGGCCGCCGGTCTCGATTTCGACCAGATACTCGATGAAATGCCCGACCTGGAACGGGAGGACATCACAGCCGCGATCCAATATGCCAAGAACGGAATCGACCATCCGGTGATCGCGGCATGATCTGGCTTGATGCCCATTTGTCACCACGCGTGGCAAGATGGATTCGTGAGTCTCTCGGCCACGATGCGGAGGCATTGCGATATATCGGCCTCCGGGACGCCGAGGACACGGAGATTTTCGATCTGGCTAAAGAACATGGCGTGATACTTCTAACGAAAGACAAGGATTTCGTCGATCTGGTCACCCGCAAGGGATCCCCTCCGGCGGTGATTTGGCTGCGATGCGGAAACACCACCGAGGCCCGACTCAAGGAGATTCTCGCGAAACATCTTGTTGATGCTCTGTTATTTGTCGAATCGGGTGACAGCATTGTTGAGATACAATGATGTCACCGACGCTGCCGAGCATGTTCTCATGCAAGCATCCCGATGAGCCTTTCCTCCAGCATCGCGGTCAATGCCTGCGCGCCGCCTTTGGCGGGCAAAGCGCCGGAATCCAACAGATCATTCACGGGGATCGGTTCGCCCGCGGTGACTTCGGCGCGGCGGTCCACGGGGTAGTTGGGGAAACCGAAGAGGTCCTCCTCCAGTTTCATGATCGTCTCGGCGCGGCGGTCGAGCGTGTCGTCGGCATCAAGATAGTCGCCGATATAACTGTGCGCCTGGAGCGCGGTGAAGGCGCGGTCGAGATCGTCCAGCAGAACCGCGCGTTCTTCAGGCGATGGCGGATTTTCCTGATCCAGCAGGCGCCGACGGATGCGGTATCGCAGCGCGCGCACGCGTTCGGGCGGCGTGTTGGCGCGGGCGTCGCGCGGATAGCGGGTTTCCACTTCTCCTAACAGGTCTTCGCAGAGTTGTTCGAGGCGTTCGTGGATGCCGCCGGTGTTGGCGCGGCCGAGCGCCTCGGTTTCCTTGAGCGCGAGCACGCCGGTGGCAAGGCGGCGGATGCGTTCGTCGGTGGGCATGTCCGGCTTCGGCAGCCAGCCGATGCGGTCTTCGAGTTTCGAGAGGCGGTCGCGGAAGGTGGCTTCCACTGAGGGGTCGTGGAAAAACCGCATCGCCACCGGAACCAGAAACGCCTTGCGCGGCGGAGCGAGTTTCGCCGCGACCTTAAGCAGGATCGAGGCGACGCCCTCGTTGAGCGGATCGAGCCGGCGGTGGTGATGATAGATTTCGCCTTCGGGAAACATGACGAGCGGTTGATTTCCGGTATCGAGAAGCTGGATGGCGGTCTTGACCGCGGACAGGTCGGGACCGTCGCGATCGACCGAGAACACGCCCATTTGCTGGAGCGACCAGCCGGCGACGGGATCGCTCTCGAAAATTTCCCGCGCGCCCATGAAATACGGCTGCATGCCATGACGGCGGCCGATTTCCAGCAGCACATGCGGATCGGAGTGGTCGGAATGGTTCGGCGCAAGCAGGACCGGGTGGCTTTCCGCGAGCAACGCACGGACGCGGCCGAAGCCGGTGTCATCGATGCGCGCGATGCGGTATTTCCGCCCGAGGTGCACGCAGCGGTTGACGAGCAGGCCGAGCGGACGGACCCACGAGCCGTGGACCGGCGGGCGGAAGCGGTAGGGCAGGTCGTTGCGGAGCCGGCGCATCGGCCGCACATCTAACACGCCGGGCCTTGTCAAGCGATGGAAAAAGGCGGTGTTTTCCCCTGTCGGTGGTTTTGCTCCGCCAATTTGCTTGCCGCGCCGCGCCGTTGCACGGATGGCTCTGCGGCGGGATGACGTGGTTTTTCCTGATGGCACTGCTGGCGGCCTTTTGCATCGGGCTCTCGAAAGCGGGATTCAGCGGCATCTCGATGGTGTCCGTGTTCCTGCTGGCCGATCTCTACGGCGCGCGCGCCTCGGTGGGGCTGGCGCTACCATTGCTCATCGCGGCGGACTTGATGGCCTATCCGGCGTTCATCCGCCATGGTTCCTGGAAACCGGTGTGGCGGCTGTTAGGTCCGACGCTGCTAGGTGTGGCCGCCGGCTGGTGGTTGCTCGGCCGGATCGACGATCAAACGGCAAGGCGCGTCATCGGCGGCTGCGTGCTGTCGATGGTGGTCCTGCAAGTGGTCCGCAACCGGATCCCGGACTTGACCGACCGCTGGGTGGAATCGCGCCGCTTCGGCATCGCGGCCGGCACGCTGGGCGGTTTCGCCACCATGCTGGCGAATGCCGCGGGCCCCGTGATCCAGCTTTACCTGATGGCGCGGCGGGTGCCGAAAATGGAACTCATCGGCATCGGCGCGCGGTTTTTCCTGCTGGTGAATCTGTTGAAGGTCCCGCTCAACGCGCAGCTCGCGCTGATCACGCCGGACAGCCTGATGGAAAACCTGCGGCTCGTGCCCGCCGTGGCGCTCGGAGTGTTCGGCGGCCGCTGGCTGATCCGCCACGTTTCGCAGCGCCTGTTCGAGTGGATGATCGTCGGCTTTTCCGCCATCGCCGGGCTACGGCTGTTGTTCTGGTGAAACCCCTCAACGCCAGCGGTTTTCGCGCAGCGCCTGCCACGCCTGCCAGGCGAACATGCCCATGAAAATGAGCGCCAGGATGCTGTTGAAACGCAGGTAGAGCAGTAACCCCGTCGTCACTGCCACGATCAACGAAACCCAAAGTGTGGTTTTGATACGCTCCGGTCCGAGGATCGCATTGAGCATCTGGCCGCCGTCGAGCGGCAACACCGGCAGCAGGTTCAACACCGCCCAGACCAGGCTGATCCAGTAGAGCACCAACAGGAAATACAGCGCGTTTTGGTTCAACTCCGGAAGCCACGGGAGCGCCATCAGCACCGCCAGCCCCAACACAATCTGCACCGCCGGTCCCGCCGCCGTGATCATGAAACTCTGCGGCCGCGTCATCCGCACGCCGGAATACGCCGCGTAGCCGCCGAAGGCCTGCAGCACGATCTCGCTATGCGCGCCGAATTTCCGCGCGGTGAGCGCATGGCCGAGTTCGTGCACCAGGATCGAGACGAATCCGGCCAGCAGGAACAACCCGATGCGCAGCATGGCCTCCGGCGAGTCCGCACCCAGCGCGCCGCCGATGATCGCCAGCGTCAGCCAGAAAAACGGATGCACCCGCACCGGAATGCCGAACAGGGAAAATCGAATCATGCGCGGCCTACCTAAGCGCGAAGCACCCACCCGGCAAGGCCCGTTCCAGCTCGTTGGATTTCGGGTTTCAAATCCGCAGGATCGGCTTTAGCTTCCGCCGTCCGCCATGATGACCCTGACCGACAGAGCCGCCACCCAACTCGCCCAACTGCTTGCCAGCCGCTCGACCGGCGCGCAATCCGGGCTGCGCCTGGCCGTGCGCCGCGGCGGCTGCGCCGGTTGGCAGTATGAAATGAAAGTCGGCGAGCCGGAGTCGGACGATGCGATCGTCGAGCAGGGCGGGGCGCGCTTGATCATCGCCGCCGACAGCGTCGAAAAGCTGCGCGGTTGCGAGGTCGATTACTCGGACGACCTGACCGACGCGGGTTTCAAGATCCACAATCCGAACGCCTCCCGCTCGTGCGGTTGCGGCACCTCGTTCGAGACCCCTGACGAGCCCGCGCCGGAGGCCGACCTCTCCGTCGAAAACTGCGGCAATTCCTGATACCCCGCGAACCCGCCGTGCCACGCGTCATCGAGGAGCCCGCCCCGCGCCGACCGGCGTATTTCTGGTGGCTGCTGGCCAATGCGCTGGCGCTGTGTTTCGCGGTGGTCACTTGGACGGTCTGCCTGCATGTGTTTGGCAATCCGGAGATTCCGAGAAACTACGAAATCCTGCGCAAGATCGGGCGGCTGCCGGAAATCGAGCGCCATACCGTGCTCGATGTGCCGAATGGCAACCTGCTCGACCCGCGCGGTCTCTACAGCCGGTTTTTTCCGCTCGCCGGCAAACCGCTCGACCGCCTCAACACGCGGCTGCTGCGCAATTACCTCACCAATTTCGAACAACCGCTCGCGCTGACTTACATCGAGGGCGACTATCAGGTCGAGCAAGTCCGCGAACTCGGCCCGCGGGATTTCATCGCCCGCGGTTTCGTGATCCGCGCCCGCGCGATGGTGAAACCCGACGACTTCACCAAGGCCGCACCCTATCCGGTGGTGATCGACCATATTTTCCCGACGATGGATCGCGACGCCGTGAGCGCGTTCCGGCCGGACGACATTCTGGGCATTGAGAAAAGCCCGAACTGCGCGGCCATCCTACACATCGGTCATATCGAGGCCGCGGACGGCGAGCCACTGCTTTGTCTGACCGTGGCGCCCATCGCCTACGGCCCTTATCGCGTGGGCGATGAAGCGAGGTTTGAAATCGAGCCGCCGGAAGAGGTAAACCCGGGCGCGAAGTTTCCGATGTTCGAAGCCGCCCCGAAAGCACAGGATTCCCACTAAATTTTCCCGTCATGATCGAAATGGACCAAGCCCTCAGGATCGGCACGCGCGGCAGTGAACTGGCGCTGGTGCAGGCGCACGCCACCGAAACCTCACTGGCCGCGGTGTTTCCGGATTTGGAAATCGAACGCGTCATCATCAAGACCACCGGCGACCGCCGCACCGACGTGGCGCTCGCCGATGTGGCGAAGGCCGAGGGCGTGTTCGACAAGGGCGTGTTCATCAAGGAACTCGAACACGCGCTCGACGAC
>DATISV010000228.1:0-2883 GCA_035468505.1 Luteolibacter sp.
GGAGGATGAAGAACCCGCAGCGCCCGTCATCAGCCTGCCGGAGGAGGTGACCTAACAGAAAAGACTTCGTGGCGGCATTCCCGGATGGCAGGGGATGCCGCCGCGCGGGCCGTATCAGGCTCCGATCCAGGCACGCGCTTCAGCCATCGTGCCGAAAATCCCGACCTCCCAGCGCATGTCGAGCTTCGACATGGTGGATAGGTAATATTCGCACATCCTGACCACGTGGGGATCCGTGGCGGCGATTGCGAGTTTCATTTCCGGGTTTTCGGAGGCATCGGTGAAGGTGTGCGCGATGACGAGGCTGATGTCGCGCGGCGAGATATCCGAGTAGTCCGCCTCGAGGAGGTTCACGATCATGATTTCCGGGTGGGTGCCTTGCTCGATGCCCGCTTGCCGGAGGGCGAGACGGCGTATTTCCTCCTTGCCGATGCGTCCCTTGATCGTGAAGACGCATACGGGTCCTTCCCAGGCGACATTGAATTTCTCCTCCATCATTGCAATTTCCAGAAATGGCACCATCGCCCGGGATGGGATCGGTTCAAGCGCTTCTTGAATCGCGGGCCACCGTCTTCCGGCAACCGCCCACCTCGTTGCCGTCCGGGCGGGGCAGCGGGAGTCCATGCGACCGGGGTTGAGGCTGCGGCACGGCGAATTGTGCGGATTACGCCAAAATGCGCGCCCCGTTTCGCGGGCGGCGGCCGGTGATTGACGACGGGTGGCCGGGCGGGCGTAATGGGAATGGATCGGGATGATCCGTCCACTTTCGAAAACCCCAACCCACACCCGCATTACCATGAAAGACTACCGCGCCCCAGACATCCGCAACGTCGCCGTGACCGGCCATGCCTCCACCGGCAAGACGCTGCTTTGCGAAGCCATGCTCGTTTGTGCCGGAAAACTGTCCCGTGCGGGAACCATCGAGCAGGGGAGCACGGTGTCCGATTTCCATGCGGATGAAAAAGCGCACCAGCAATCGATCCACGCCACGGTGATCTGCGAGGAATGGCTGGGGCGGGAACTGAACCTGATCGACTGCCCGGGCACGCCGGATTTCATCAGCGAGCCGCTCAGCGCCATGCGGGTGGCGGATTCGGCGATGGTGGTGATCAGCGGGGTGAATGGCGTGGAAACCGGGGCAGACGAAGTCTGGGCCGCCGCCGAGGAATATGATATCCCGCGCTTTCTCGTCATCAATCTGCTCGACCGCGAACGCACGAATTTCGACGCGATCCTTGAAGAGGCGAGGGAGCACTACGGCGCGCGTGTGTTCCCGATGACGGTGCCGATCGATGAGGGTCCTTCGTTCACATCGGTGCTCGATGTGATGCGTTCGGAAGTGATCACTTTCGCCGCCGATGGCAGTGGGAAATACGAGGAGAAACCCGCCGATGGCGCGCTCAAGGAGAAGGTCAACGATCTGCACCGGCAGCTCATCGACATGGTTGCGGAATCCGACGACGCGCTGATGGAGAAATTCTTCGAGCAGGGCACGCTGTCCGAGGAAGACCTGCGCGCGCACGTGCACGAGGCGGTGCAGAAAGGCCTCGTGGTGCCGGTGTTCGCGACTTCCGCAGCGAAAAACGTCGGCGTCTCGCGCTTGCTCGATTTCATCGCGAAGTATGGCTCGTCGCCGGTGGACCGCGCGACGGTGAAGGCGAAGGAAGTGTCCGGCGGCGAGGTCAAGGTGGATCTCAAGGACGGCCAGACCGTGGCCTATGTGTTCAAGACGATGCATGAGGACCACGTCGGCAACCTGACGTTTTTCCGCGTTTACAGCGGCGACGTGGTTTCGGGATCGGAGCTGGTGAACGTGAACCGCGGCGAGACCGAACGCGTCGGCCAGCTCTACCGCGTGAACGGCTCGGCGCGCGAGCCGGTGCCGTCATTGCACGCCGGCGACATCGGCGCGGTGGTGAAACTGCGCGCCACCCACTCGGGCGACACGCTTTGCGCCGCCGCCCGCCAGGTCACCCTGCCGGTGATCGATTTCCCGCCGCCCAACACGCGCGGCGCGCTGGTGGCGAAGTCGAAATCCGACCTCAACAAACTCGGCGAGGGACTCGCCGCGCTGCGTGAGGAAGACCCGACCTTCGAGTATCACTTCGAGGCGGAGATCGGCCAGACGATCGTTTCCGGGCAAGGCTGGCTGCAGCTCCAGATCATGGCGGAGGAACTCAAGCGCCGCTTCAACGTGGACGTCGAACTGGTGGCGCCGCGCGTGTCCTACCGCGCCACCATCAACGGCCGTGGCGAATCGAAATACCGCCACAAGAAACAAACCGGCGGTGCCGGGCAGTTCGCGGCAGTGTGGATGCGCATCGAGTCGCTGCCGGCCGAAAGCGGCCTGGTTTTCACCCAGTCGCTGGTCGGCAACAACGTGGACCGCGTGTTCGTGCCGTCGGTGGAGAAGGGTGTGCAGGCCGCCTGCGCCGCGGGGCCCTACGGCGGCTTCCCGGTCACCGACGTGAAGGTGGATTTCTATGACGGGAAACAACACCCGGTGGATTCCAAGGACATCGCCTTCCAGATCGCCGGCAAGGCCGCGTTCTACGAATCGTTCATGATGGCCAAACCGAAGCTGCTGGAACCGGTGATGGAGCTGCGCGTCAAAGTGCCCTCCGATGCAGTCGGCTCGGTGCTCGCCGACCTGTCGGGCCGCCGCGGCCAGATCATGGGCATGGAAACCGATGGCCGCTTCGAAGTCGTCGTCGCCCACGTCCCGCAGGCCGAGTTATACCAATACTCCAGCCAGCTCCGCGCCATCACCGCCGTCCGCGGCCGGCATCGCGAGAAATTCGTCCGCTACGAGGACGTCCCACGCGAACTCGAACCGAAGATCATCGCCGAATACGGACGCAAGGTGGAGGTGGAATGAGGTAG
>DATISV010000229.1:0-1806 GCA_035468505.1 Luteolibacter sp.
GGTGCGCGGGCCATTTTGTTGGATGCGCATGCGCCGGGTGTTTACGGCGGCACCGGCGAGACATTCGATTGGAACGCCGCCATCGCCTTCAAACAGGCGCATCCGGAAATCCCTGTCATGCTCGCTGGCGGCATCACCCCGCAAAACGCGGCGGACGCCGTGACTACTGTGCATCCCGCCGCGCTCGACGTGGCCTCCGGCGCGGAAGTTTCTCCCGGCGTGAAGGATTTCACCAAAGTGGCCGCGCTGATGCGGGCCGTCTGTTAGCCATGCTCACCGATTCCCACTGCCATCTCGCGTCGCATCGTTTCGCACCGGAGGAAACGCCGGATTTGATCGAACGCGCGCTCGCCGCCGGAGTCAGCCGCATGGTCACGCTCGCCACCTGTCTGGACGACGTGGCGGCGAATCTGCGCCTGGCGGAAAACCCGCACGTCCATGCCTGTGTCGGCATCCATCCCTGCGATGTGCATCACGCGCCGGACGATGCGGTGGACCTGCTTGCCAAGCACACCGATGATCCGCGCGTCTGCGCCATCGGCGAGACCGGCCTGGACTATTTCCATTCCGCGCCGGATGGCTGGAGCGACGAATCCTATCACAACCGGCAGCTCGCGTTTCTCGAACGACACTTCGAGCTGGCCGCCGCGGCGAAGCTCAACGTCGTCATCCACACCCGCGACCGCCACGACCACCGATCGTTCGACGATGCGCTGGCGATCTATCGAAACTTCCACGACAGCGCGCGCGCCGTGTTCCACTGCTTCACCGGCACCTGGGAAAACGCGCGCCGCGTCATCGATCTGGGCGGCCTGCTTTCCTTCGGCGGCGTGGCCACTTTCAAGAACGCCAAGGTGGTGAGGGAAACCGTGCGTCATTGTCCCTCCGGATCGTTCATGCTGGAAACCGACGCGCCATACCTCGCGCCGGAACCGCACCGCGGAAAACGCAACGAACCCGCGTGGACACGCGACACCGCACTCGCCATCGCCGCGATCAGAAACGAGTCGCTCGAGGAACTCGCCGACCACACGACGCGCGCGGCCGATGGTTTTTTCCGCTTCCGTCCGCGGGGAAATTGAATAAAGCCCTGAGGCGTTGCCGTTATCCATATGCGTGCCCCGCCAAGAGGGGGCCAATCCCAACCCGTCGATTCATGAAACACATCCATCTTTCCGCCGCCGCCGTGATGTCCGCATTGCTCGTTTCCTGCGCCTCGCAAAAAGCCGACACCTACGACACCGATCCTTACGGCTATCCGGATGCCAGCCTCGGCCAGGCTCCCGCGCAGGGATCTGAAAATCCCGTGTACGACACCCCGGCCGCCTACGAGGAAGCCTCGGCCTACACGCCGGCCGAACCGGCCGCGCCCGAACCCAGCGCTCCAGCCACCATCCACACCGTGGTCAGGGGCGACACGCTTTCCGGCCTCAGCGCCAAATACAAGGTGCCGATGGAATCCATCAAGCGCGCCAACAACATGACCAACGACATCGTGGTGCTGGGCCGCAACATGGTGATTCCCGCGCGTTGATCCGCATCCCCTTCATCGCCGGAAGCCTGTGGGCTTCCGGCGCTTTTCTTTTCATCATCATGCGTCCTCTCCTCATCCTGCCGCTTATCGCCACGCTCGGCGCGTTGATGGCGCAGCCACCTGCTCCACTCCAACTCGCCGCCGAAGTGGAAGCCGCCGCGCGGCAGGAGGCGCTCGAGAAAATCCTCTCCGAGCGTGATTCGCCCGCCGCGTTCGACCAGGCGCTTGCCGCGGCGCGTGCCGCCGGTGTCAGCGAGCAAGCCATGCTCGAG
>DATISV010000230.1:0-2883 GCA_035468505.1 Luteolibacter sp.
GGCGAGGCGTTCGAGACGCCCGGCGATTTCCTTGCGCTTGCGCTCGGAAGTCTGCGGGGCGAGCGCGGTGTCGCGGCCGGGAGCGAGATCCAGTTCGCCGTCGCGCGCTTTTTCCATGAAGCGTAGCGCGGCCTCGCCGACTTCCTGGGACATGCCGCAGGTCCACAGCGCCAGCCAGATGATGGAAACCCATTTCACAGGCCGAAAGCTAGCTCGGATCGACGGCTGAGAAAGCACGGATTTCATCGCGGCGGTTCAGGAACGGCGGACACCGTGGCGACGGTGCGCGGCGCGAATGCGGAACAACGCGGCGAGCATCCGCGGGGCGTCGCGGAACAAGCGGATCTTGCCGCCTTTTTTTTCCACCCAGTTCACCGGCACCTCGGTCCATTGCGCGCCGTCGTGCTGGAGCGCGGCGAGCATTTCGGAATCGAAGGCCAGCCCGGTTTCGCAAAGCAACGGCTCGATGCGACGGTAGTCCTCGGCTTTCAGCACCTTCGCGCCGCATTGCGGGTCGATGGCGTGGAGTCCTAACAGCAACCGCACCGCCAACAGGAAACCGCGATGTGTGAGCCCGCGCAGGAAACTCTCCTCGATGTGCGTGGACTCGGTGCGCTTGCGCACGCCGAGCACGCTGTGGCCGGACGCGATGGCGCGCTTGATCAAGCCGAGGAAATCCTCCGCGCCGGTGCTGCCGTCGGCATCGACGAACGCGAGCCAGCCGGCATCCGGGGCGAGTGTCCACGCCTCGCGCACCACGCCGCCCTTGCCGACGTGGTGTTCGGCGAAATGCACTTCCACATCCGGCCAGGTTTCCGAGAAGCGGTCGCGCAAAGCGAGCAGCCGCGGCGCTTCCTCAGGCTCCGAGCCATCGTCGGCGATCACCCAGCGCACCGGCAACCTGGCGGCGGCGAGCGCAGCGGCGAGTTCGGGACCGAATTTCGCGAGCCGCGCCGAATCGTTCCAGACGGGGACGACGAGCAGGATTTCGGCGGGAGTTTCAGGCATGCGACGCGGCGAGGGCATCGATAAAACATTGTCGGAACAAGCATTCTTTCATCGTATCCCCGCGCATGACGAGACGAGCGGCGTGGATCATTGGCTGGATCGTGGTGGTCGCCGCGGCCGCCTTCATGCGGTTGGAAGACCTCGCCGACCGGCCGTTTCACGCCGACGAGGCGACCGGCGCGCGCATCACCGCGCGGCGCATGGAAAGCGGCGGTGCGAACTTCGATCCCAAGCACTACCACGGTCCGCTGCTCGCCGATCTGACGATGCCGCTGTGCCGCGCCCGCGGCGAAAACGGCTGGCTGGAATTGACCAAGGAAACGCCGCGGCTGGTGAGCGCGATCTCCGGCATCCTGCTGGTGCTGCTGCCGCTGGCCGGCGTGCGGCGCTTCGGCCACGCGCCGATGCTGGCCGCCGCGGCGCTGCTCGCCACCTCGCCGCTGCTGGTTTACTACAGCCGGATGTTCATCCACGAGCCGCTGCTCGTGCTGTTCGGGATGGCGGCGATGTTTTCGCTCGCCGGCGGCTCGCGTTGGGGCGGTGCCGGATTTCTAACAGGCCTGATGTTCGCGGTGAAGGAAACCTTCGCCATCAGCGTCATCGCGTGGTCGGTCGCGGCGGCGGTGCTCGTTTTGGAAAACCGGAGGCATATTACTTTCGATTCGGTTGGAAACGCATGGCGTATCTATCGCCGCCCGTTTTTGCTCTCGCTGGCCGCGTTTCTCGCCACCTGGATTTTCTTCTACACCGACGCGCTGCGGCACCCGCGCGGCATCATCGATTCGGTGCGCACCTTCTTCGTTTACGAGACGGTGGAAGGCCACGACAAACCCATCGGCTACTATCTGCAACTGCTCGCCTGGCCGGAGAAATCCGCCGGTCGCTGGTGGTTCGGCACGCAGGTGCTGCTGCTCGCGCTGGCCGCGTATGTTACAACTTTTCTGCGTTGTGATATGTCTTCCAACACGCGGCGCGGCATCCGATTCCTCGCCTACTCGGCGGCGGCGCATTTCCTCATCTACAGCCTCATCGCCTACAAGACGCCGTGGCTCGCCTGCCTGCCGTGGGCGCACGTTTGCCTGCTCGCGGGTTTCGCCGTGTGTCTCATTCCGCGCAAAAACATCCCGGTCCTCGCAGTGGCCGGCGTGGTGCTCGCGGGCACGCTGTTCACCCAGTTCAAACAAGCCCGCATGGCCAGCGGCCGGCTCTCGTCCGACGCCCGCAATCCCTTCGCCTACGTGCCCACCCAGCGCAACGTCGAGCGGCTTGAGGAGTGGCTGGAAGAGTTGAAAGAAACACTCCCCGCCGGTTCGCTCGAACCCGCGCTCGTCATCGGCCGCGATTACTGGCCGCTGCCGTGGTACCTGCGAGGGATGGAAAAAACCGGCTGGCTCGCCGAAGCGCCGCCCGATGTCGCCACCATGCCGCTGGTCTTCGCCATGCCGGAGTCCGCCGCTGCCTTGAACGAACCACTCGCCGCCACCCACACCGCCCTGCCGCGCGGCCTGCGGGCCGATGTGCCGCTGATGATGTATCTGCGCAACGACCTGTGGGAACTCTGGATGAACTCTGACGATTGATGAATCCCACCGATCCATTGGCCGACGCCCGCCTGTTCAAACACGAGGCGATGCGCACCGAATACACGTTCCGTTTCCGCGGCCTCTCCGCGGACAGCGCGCCGGGGATCGCGCGGCTGTGCATCGAACTTCTCGACACGCTCGAATCCCAGCTCAGCCGCTTCCTCGACGGCAGCGACATCTCGCGCATCAATCACCTGCGCGCCTGCGAAACCCTGTATCTCAGCGATGCCGTCCACCAATGCCTGCTGCTCGCGCTCGACGCCTACACCCGCACCCATGGACTTTTCGACAT
>DATISV010000231.1:0-2130 GCA_035468505.1 Luteolibacter sp.
CGCACCCTCAGGGCGATGCCGCGCTCGCCACCATGACCGCCGCCTGCGCGATGGCAGGAGTTTCGCCGGATCAAATCGATTATATCAACTCGCACGGCACCGGCACTCCGCTCAATGACGTGGCCGAGGGCATCGCCATCCAGCGCTGGGCCGGCGATGCGGTTTCAACCATCAAAGTCAGTTCCACCAAATCCGCCATCGGTCATCTGCTGGGCGGCGCGGGCGCGGTGGAGTCGGTGATCTGCCTGATGGCCATGGAAGGCCAGTGGCTGCCCGCGAGCCTCAATGTGCGCGAGCCGGATCCGGTCTGCACCTTCGATCTGGTTAGAGAGCCTCGCGACGCGCGCGTGGCAAGGGTGATCACCAATTCGTTCGGCTTCGGCGGCGCGAACGCCACATTGGTTTTTGAAAAGGAGGACAAGGCATGAGTTTCACACCCGCCATCTCCGGCATCGGCGCCGTCACTCCCGCGGGCTGGGGAACCGAAGCGATGATGCGCGCGCTGATGGATCGTGAAATGCCGGCTCTCGCGTGTTTGGAACGGGCCTGCGGTGAAACGATGGTCAGGACGGCCGTGCTGCGGGTGCCGTCGGAACCATCCGCCATCCCCAAGTCGCCACGACTCCGCCGCACCAGCGGGATCGCCAAATTCGCGGCCGCCGCCGCCGTGGAGGCGCTCGGCGCGGCTCGCATGGAGGCATCGCTCGCCGGCCGACTGCATGTCGGAGTGGTCTTCACGCTCACCAACGGCTGTGTGAATTTTTCCAGCCGCTTCTTTTCCGAAACACTCGCCGATCCCGCTCTGGCCAGTCCGATCCTGTTTCCGGAAACGGTTTTCAACGCGCCATCCAGCCATATCTCGGCATTGATCGGCAGCAGTGCGCCCAACGACACCCTGCTCGGCGACGCCTCGGCGTTTTTCACCGGCATCGATCTCGCCATCCAGTGGCTCGAACGCGGCGACGTGGACGGATGCCTCGTCATCGCCGCCGAGGAACTCGATTGGCTGAGCGCGGAAGCGCTGCGGTTTTATTCCAAAAGCCACATTCCGTCCGAAGCCGCCGCGGCGATCTATCTGGAACCGAATCCCAACGCGGTCCGCATCGAACGCCTGCCCGCTCCCCTGCCCTATCCATTCGCCACACGCTCCGATGCCGCGCTCATGCTGCGTCAACAACTTGAAGCAGAGGACGACGGCACCCTGCTCGTCGACTGTCGCTGCGGCATCCATCGCTTCGACCGCGCGGAGGAAAACGCCTGGCAGGATTGGCGAGGTCCGCGCTGGTCGCCCAAGACCGTGCTCGGCGAGTGCATGGGTGCCGCAGGAGCCGTGCAAACGGTGGCCGCCGTCGCGGCGTTGAAAGATGGCTTGTTCCAACGCGCCGCGGTCACATGCACCGGCGCCAACCAGCAGGCCGCGGGAGTGCTTTTGCAATCTGTTAGCATGACCGGCGGGCAATCCGCGCGGTCGGCCTAAAGTTCGCGTGGCTCCAGCCACTTCTCGCGCCGGAACCAGGTTTCCTGGCGTTTGGCGTATTGGCGGGTGGCGGCGTTGATTTTCTCCTCGCAGGCGGCGAGATCCGTCTCGCCTGTTAGAAACGAGCGGATTTCGCGGAAGCCGATCGCCTTCCCGCAGGCGGAGGAAACGCCGGCAAGCGCGTCCACTTCATCGATCGCGCCGCCGGCGAGCATTGCCTTGGTCCTGGCGGCGATGCGCGCGTGGAGTTCGGCGCGGTCGCGGCGGATCACGATGCCGCGCAGCATGGACTCCGTTTCGCGGGTCTTCGATTCCCACTGGTCGCGCAGATCGGAGACTTTCTCTCCGGTGAGCAGGCAGATTTCCAGCGCGCGCTCGACGTAGCGCCGGTTTTGCAGCGCGGTGCGCGCGGCCTCCACCGGATCGAGCTCACGAAGCTGCGCGACGAGTTCGTCGAGCGGGCGGACCAGCATCTCGGCCCGCAATGCGGGATCGCCCTCCGGCAGCGGTGCCGGGCCGTGGGTGAGGCAGTTCAAATAGCGCCCCGAGCCGCCGGTGATGACCGGTGTTTTCCCCCGGGCCTGGATTTCCTCGATTAGGGGCTTTGCCATCCGCAGATATTTTCCGGCATCCATCTTCTCATGTGGGTCGAG
>DATISV010000232.1:0-3269 GCA_035468505.1 Luteolibacter sp.
GTGCATGGAGATTTCACACAACTCGACGGCTTCCGTACGCTCGTCGTCGCTGAGCATTTCGCGGAAGGTGCTTTGCGCCTGTTCGAGCATGGCGAGGTGCAGGTTGGTGACCGGATCGAAACTGCCGCGCAGCAGCAGCACCGGGTGACGGTAAAGCGCCTCGGCGGGTTGCACGACCTCGCCGTCCGGCAGGAACATGGTGGCCTCGGTGAGGCCGCGTTCGACGAGTTGCAGCGCGCACAGCCGGTTGTCGAAGTTGTCATATCCGTGACCGGAAAATTTCAGCAGGTCCACTTCCACCCGGCCGCGATCGATATTATCCACCAGCGACTAGACAAACTTGTCCAACGAATCGCGGTGGTGGAAGGCGCCGTGGATGAGGTTCACACCGTCGACACCGACCGCCTCCATCTGGTCGATGGCGCGATGGTCGAGCAGGCGGACGTGGAGGACCACGTCGGAGGGCGGATCGCCGGGTTTTTTCTGGAAGCGCACGCCGAGCCAGCCGTGGCACTCGCCGCTGTCGCGGTAGCCGCGGGCGCGCACGGTGTTGCAGAACGAGAAGAAGGTGGTGTCCGTGCCGCGCTTCGGGCCGAGGCGTTCGAGCAGGATGCCGTATTCGTGATCGAGCATCGCGTGGAGCCGCGCGGCCGAGACGTAGCGGTCGGCACGGCCGTAGAGCGCGTCGCTCATGGTCATGTCGTAGGCGGAGATCGTCTTGGCGACGAGGCCGGCGGTGCCGGAGACGCGGAAGAACCAGTTGGCGGTCTCCTGGCCCGCACCGATCTCGGCGAAGGTGCCGTAGATTTGCGGGGCGAGGTTGAGTTCGAGCGCCTTGTCGTAGGTGGTCGGGGTCACGGTGTTTCTTCGTTTTCGATGAACCAGCTTTCGGCGGCGAGCCGCTCGATCAGCACCTGGTTGCGGGAACCTCCGTCATCGGGAAAACGGAGATATAATGTGAAGGCCGACATTTTGACTTCCGGCGAAAGCCGGATGCGCGAGTCGGTGAGTGTTGCGCGCTCGACGTAACCGTAGAGCGAGTGCTCGCCGTCGGGCGAATCCAGCCGATAGGACCGCCAGCGCGTGTCGTCGGAGAATCCGAAGTTATAATAATCCACGGGACGCAGCACGACGCGGAACAGGGTGGGAGCGGTCGGTTTTTCCGCGAGGAAATCCTCCCATGCCATCGCGGACCAGCCGACCCAGCCTTCCCAGTCGATCCTGAGGCCTTCCGAGGTGTTGACGAATGCCATGATCTTTTCCTCGAAGTCGCGGGTGCGGACGACGAGTGTGAGGAACGCTCCTTCGCGCAGGACGGTGGCGCGGGTGTTGAACAGGGACAGGCCCTCGGGCTCGATGGCGTCGTCGCCATAGTGGACGCGCATTCTGGGAGCGGCTCGCTCGGGCTCGCGCACCAGCGGCAGCAGTTCCTCGACACTGCGGGCGGCGAGAAATTTTTCCGCCAGCGGCTCCGCGAGCGCGAGGAAGGCGGCATCGGAGAGTTCCGCGGCTGCGGCGACCGTGTCATCCAGCGGGGCGGCGGCCACAGGGGCCTGGAGCGCGGCGGATTGGTCGGGCGCGCCGTGCATGGCGTAAAGCACGGCGGCCACACAAAGCGCGAGGGCGCACGCGCCGCCGATGAGAATCCAGCGCATCTGCAGGGTGTCGCGCTTGTGGTGGCGGGACTCCCCCTCGCTTTCCCAATCGCCGGATTCGCCATGGCGCGATCTGCGGCGGCGCTTGCGGCGGCGCATCGCGGGATCGGCCGCGGGTGGCAAAGGAATCACCAACGCCGGCAGCGTCTCGCCGGAACCGGGAACGCGCAGCAGGCGGTGGCAACCGGGACAGACGACTCCATCGCCATCGTGATCGCGCGCCACCCGGAAAACGAAGCGGCAATCCGGGCACACATAACCGTTCCAGCGGCGGACGTTCTCGGCGGTTTCTGGCACGCGGCAGACTGGATGGAAGGCATCGCCTCTGCAAGTCCGGGCTCGGGGGAATTGCATCCCGCGCTTGAATCCGCGACCGTTCCCGGCAATGAACGCCGTCCATGCCATTCGATTTCGACACCCCGATCGCGCGCCGCGGCAGCGGCTGCATCAAGTATGACCGCCGCCCCGAGCTGGATCCGTTCTGGGTGGCGGACATGGATTTCGCATCCGCGCCGCCGATCCTCGAAGCCTTGCACCGGCGGGTGGACCACGGCGTGTTCGGCTATGCCCAGGCGCATGAGGGGATCAACGACGCGGTGACCGCCTACCTGCGAGAAAGGCGCGGAGCGGACGTGACGGTCGAACAGATCGTGCATCTCGGCGGACTGGTGCCGGCGCTCTCGCTGGCCGGCCGGGCGTTCTGCAAACCGGGCGAGGCGATGATGACGTGCACGCCGGTCTATCCGCCGTTCCTGGGCGTGCATCACGATGGCAAGGCGGATCTGATCACCGTCGATCACGTGCGCGGCGAGGAAGGATGGACCTTCGATTGGCAGGCGATGGAAAAGGCGGTGACACCCGCCACGCGGCTGTTCCTGCTGTGCAATCCGCAGAACCCGCTGGGCCGGGTGTTCAGCGCGGCGGAAGTCATCAAACTGGCGGAGTTCTGCGAAGCGCACGACATGGTTCTGGTGTCCGACGAAATCCACTGCGACCTGATCTTCGACGAAAACGCGTCGCCGCATTTCTCCGCGCTGCATCTGCCGGAAAAATTCGCGGCAAGGACGATCACGCTGCTTTCCCCGAGCAAGACCTGGAACATCGCGGGACTCGGCTACGCCTATGCGGTGGTGCCGGACGATTCGCTGCGGCGGCGCTTCTCTTCCGCGCGCGGCCACACGCTCGCCGAGATCAACGCGCTTTCCTATTACGCCGCCGAGGCCGCCTACCGCCATGGCGAACCGTGGCGGATCGAACTGATGACCTATCTCCGCGCCAACCGCGACCTGCTGGTGGAATTCATCAAGAACCACCAACCGAAACTCGACATCGTCCCGGGCGAGGCGACTTATCTCGCGTGGATCGACTGCATGGGCATGGCGATCGACAAACCGGCCGCGCACTTCGAGGAAAAGGCCGGCTTGTTCCTGTCCGACGGCGCGTTTTTCGGCTGGCCGCGCCACGTCCGTTTCAACTTCGGCTGCCCGCGTGAAACGATGCTGCGCGGACTGGAGAAAATGGCGGCGGTGCTGTAGCCATTTCGTTTCCAAGGGATTTCAGCACGCACTGATTGCTTCGATTTCGGTGATTGCATATCCGACTCCTTCGATAATC
>DATISV010000233.1:0-8904 GCA_035468505.1 Luteolibacter sp.
GGCGGCATCGTCGCCAGACTCTCCGGAATCTACGGCCCGGAACGCAGCGTGATCCTGAAAAAATTCCTGACCGGCTCGGCGGTCATCGAAGAAGACGGCCGGCGTTACTTCAACCAGATCCACCGCGACGACGCCGCGCACGCGATCCTCCATCTGGCGACTCACGACACGCGCGGGGAAATCTTCAACGTCTGCGACTCCACACCACTGACCCAACTGGAATGTTACCAGGCACTCTCCCGAATCTTCGACCGCCCGCTGCCGCCCGCGGGTCCGCGCGACCTCAACCGCAAGCGCGGCTGGACGCACAAGCGCGTCTCCAACGCCAAACTCGCCGCCACCGGCTGGCAGCCGCACTTCCCCTGCTTCCTCGACGCCGCCCGCGAAATCGCCCCGACCTTGGAGGTCGGCTGATCCGGTCCTGAACGAAGCGATCAACGAAAAACGCAAAGGAGAAGAAATCCATCATCCACCTCCGCTGATATCAGCGCCTGCTGGGAAAAATTCTTGCGATATCAATGGGTTGGGTGAAAAGATCCCACATGATCCAAATCGGATATCACTCCGGCAGATCATACGGATAATTCCTGTTCACTAAAGAAATGAATGTCCCGCCACGATATCAGACTTTTGGGAAGCGCTTCCTCGCCGGCATCGTCGATTCTATCGTATTCATTCCTCTCATGGTCGCAGACTTATTGATTTTACAGGAAGGTCGCCCCATACCTCTGTTGGCAGGTTGGGCGATCATATCTTTTATGAGCTACAGTGTGTATTCAGTAGTGATGCACGCACTTTACGGTCAGACGCTTGGCAAGATGGCGACGAAAGTGAAGGTTCTGGCGGCCTCCGAGACAAGTGTTCCCGGTTTCAAGCGAGCGCTTCTACGGGAGTCGGTTTACATCATGACGATGATCGCTTCAGTCGTTTGGTTCATCGTCATTCTCCTTCAAGACGGATTCACGGCAGCCTACTTGGAGTCGAACGTCAATTTGGCGATAGGGCTCTTTTCCATTGGGTGGGTTTTCCTTGAGCTCGTGACGATGCTAATGAACCCTCGCCGCCGAGCACTCCATGACTACATTGGCGGAACCGTGGTCGTGAATCCACCCTTCATCCGAGACAGCGAACAAGACGTCACTCCTAACACCTGACCCGCCTCCAGTTCCAGCCGTCATGACCGCTATAACCTCAATCCGCAGTCGAAGCCTCGTCCCTGGTCAGGCGTCAGAGGACTCGACGGTGACAGAAAACATGAAGACTACTTCGCAGATCGTTGCCGAAAGTGGCTGGCGAGGAACCCGGCTTGATCGAGTCAAGGTCAAGGCCTGCATCGCACTTATTGCCACAATAATCTTCCTGATCGTGTCGGTCAGCTCACTGGGAACGGTCCTGTTTTATGCCTTCATTCCCGCCGTGGTCAGTCTCATCGTTTCCGTGGTTCTGTTCATCCGCGAGCGACCTATAGAAGTTAAATCACTCGCAGGACGTGTCGGCACCGATCCGCGCAAGCTTTATGGCTGGTGCACCGGCCGGGATACGGCCAAAAATAAAGACAATGCCAAGCCGTGAGTTGCAACCGTCGGCAATGTCCCTGGTTGAATCGGATCTTGATCTCGACGGCACCGCCGTTCAACGTTCTTCAAAGAATTCCGATATACATGACCGATTCCACGAATAAATGCGTATTGTGTGGAGATTTCCTCATTGAAGTGGAAGCCGCCCTCAATCGCGCCTGGTGGAACGCATTGATCACATCCTTTGGAAGTTCCGAGCTACAAATCCGGATGAAGAACAGGCGCTGGATGCCATTCATGACTCCCTGCCGGAGCGCCCGGGGGCTGTATTGCACGAAGTGTGGAGCACTTGTCATTGCCCCCTCGATTCCAGCCCACCGGAAAGCGCTTGGCCTTGATCCCTGACAAGCCGTTCAAACCCATGAATATGACGTCTCTAACAAGGTTTGCATCCGGGATCATGCCTTGTTGAACCAGGCCGCATATCCCACACTTTTCCCATCTCGGAGGGATGATGGAATTTGGATGGCATGAGGAGTCAGCCTTGCAGCGTCCGCAGGGCGCCGCGCAGCAGGGCCTCCACGCTTGCGGCGGGCTCGGCTTCGAGCGTGGCGCGCACGGCCTTGCGGGCGTCCACCTGTTTGTAGCCGAGGGCGATGAGTCCCAGCTCGGCATCGGCGGCGGCCGGGCTGACCGCACCGGCGGCGGCGTCCTGCCAGGTGTCGGTGACGCCCACCTTGTCTTTGAGCTCGAGCACGATGCGCTCGGCGGTTTTTTTGCCGAGCCCCTTGATGCGCGAGAGTTCGGCGGTGTTGCCGGCGACCACGCAGCTCTTGAATCTTGCGACGGGCATGCCGCTGAGCACCGCCATGGCGATGGCCGGACCGATGCCGCTGACGCGGTCGATGAGCATCAGGAACACGTCGCGTTCCTCCTCGGTGGCGAAGCCGTAGAGCGTGTGCGCCGTTTCGCGGATGTGCAGGTGGGTGCGCAGGTCCACGGCCACGCCCTCGGCGGCGTTGAGGCGGTCGAAGGTGGAAAGCGGCACGATCACCTCGTAGCCGACGCCATGAACGTCCACCACCAGGCGGTTCGGATAGGCCTCGATCACATTGCCTCGCAGTCGGGCGATCATCGTGCGGCCAGCTTGGCGGCGGGCGAACGCGGGTCAATCCCCCATCACCGGGATTTCACAGGCTGGCGGACCAAGGACTCACTCCTCGTCCTCTAGGTCGCCCGCGGTTTCCTCCTGGGCGGCGAGTTTGCGGAAATGCACCTGGCCGACGCGGCGGCCGTCGGTGCTGGTGACGCGTGCCTCGTAGCCGAGGATTTCGAGGGTTTCCCCGACCACGGGAAAGCGGCCGAGGTGTTGGGTGATGTAGCCGCCGACAGTGGTGACCTCGCCGCTTTCGAGTTCGAGTTCCGGCACGTGGCCGCCAAGGTCGTTGAGCGTCATGGTGCCTTCGACGACGAACTCGTCGTCGTTGACGCGGGTGAAGGCCGAGCGCTCGTTGTCGAACTCGTCCTGAATGTCGCCGACGAGTTCCTCCATGATGTTGTCGAGAAACACGACGCCGACGGGCGTGCCGAATTCATCGACGGCGAGCGCGAGGTGGGCGTGCTCGCGCAGGAAGAACTTGAGCAGCGAGTCGAGCGGCATCGTGTCCGGCACGATCTTCAGCTCGCGTTTGATGCGCATGAGGTCCGGGTCCGGATCGTTGATGAGCTTGAACAGGTCCTTGATGTGGATGAGGCCGATCGAGTGGTCGAGGTGGCCTTTCACCAGCGGGAAGCGGGTGTGCTTGCTGCGCAGCGCGAGATCGAGGGTTTGTTCAAACGGTTCGTCGGCATCGAGCACGACCACGTTGTTGCGCGGGGTCATCACGTCGCGCACCCAGAGTTCGTTCAGGTTGAGGGCGTTGATGAGGATCTCGCGCTCGGTCTCGGTGACTTCCTTGGATTCGCCGCTGCGCGTCACCAGCAGGGCCAGCTCGGCGGCCGTGTGGCTGTGATCGCTCTCGCTCACCGGATCGATGTTGAAGAACAGCTTGAGCAGCTTGTTGGCGGTGCCGTTGAGCACCACGATCGCCCAGTGCATGCCGCGGTAGAACGCGTGCAGCGGCTTGGCCAGCGCCAACGTGACGGGCACCGAGTAGCGGATCGCGATCGACTTGGGCATCAACTCGCCGATGACCACGTGCAGGAAGGTGAACGAGATGATGGCGAGAGAGAACGAGATGAGTTTCACCCACCACACCGACATGCCGGTCATCAGCAGCAGCGGCGCAACCAGCGCCTCGACGAAGGGCTCGCCGAGGAAACCGAGCGCGAGGGAGGCGATGGTGATGCCGAGCTGGTTGGCGGACAGGTAGCTGTCGAGGCTGCTGACGATGCGCCGCGCGGTCTTGAGCTTGGGCGAGCCGGGATCGGCCTCGGCCTCCAACTGGCTCGGCCGCACCTTGACGATGGCGAACTCGGAGGCGACGAAAAACGCGTTGAGCAGCAGGAAGAAAACGATGCCGCCGAGATAGAGCGCGGCCTTGAGACCCGAGGGAAACTCGGTGGGCGGCGAGGGGGCCACCGAGGCGAGCAAATCCAGGCTGATGAGAAACGTCGTCATGCTGGCGGTTCTCAGAGTTTCTCGTAAACGCCCTGATCACGGCGTTCGAGCACGGTGAAGCCCGCTTTCTTGGCGTCCGTGACGGACAGCGGCTTGGTGATCACCGGCGTGTTGACGCGCGAGATCACCTTTTTAACCGGGTTCTTGCACAAGGGGCAGACTTCCAGCGGCGGGCGGTCCACCGGACGTCTCAATTCGAAGCCACGCGCACAGATGCGGCAACAATGCTCGGGATCCTCGGGGGCTTCGGAGACGTATTCGTAGATGGGCATGGCAGTGGCGCGGACCGGGTGATTTCCGTTCCGCGCCGCGATAAGCTCAACGCGTGCCGGCTTACCAGCTCGACTTGGTCACGCCGGGCAGCATGCCGGCCGAGGCCAGCTCGCGGAAAGTGATCCGGGAGAGACGGAAGCGGCGCAGGAAGGCGCGGCGGCGGCCGGTGATTTCGCAGCGGTTGGCCAGACGGGTGGGGCTCGCGTCACGCGGCAGCATCGAGAGGCCGACGTAATCCTTCTCCTCCTTGAGCTTGCGGCGGAGTTCGGCGTATTTGTCGACAGTCTGCTTTTTGCGCTCGTTGCGGGCGATCCAACTTTTCTTAGCCATAATTCGGGGCGCGGTGAATAGGCGTGCGGACGCGGGCTTGCAAGCCCTAAATTGTCACGGCGGCCGGTTTTTTCACCAGCCGGAAGCGCTCGTGATAGCGGCCGTCGTTGAATTTCCGGCAGCATTCGTAACAGGCGACGCTGCGCCGGATGGGTTTGACGCGGCGGATGGTGGCGAAGCAGCTGGGGCAGACGTAGGCGTGGTTGCGCTTCATGCGGCGGCGCTTGAAAGGTAGCGTGTGATACGGCCGCTCGCCGGGGATGCCGAGGTCGGCGCAGGCGGCGCGCCATTCGTCGCCGTGGGGCTCGATGCGGCGGCGGCCGCAGCGCTCGTAGGCGACGAGGTGGGCGAGTTCGTGTTTGAGCGTGCGCCAGAGTTCGTCCGGTTCGCACTGGCGGAGCTTTGGATTGAGTTCAATCGACCGGTCCGGCCACCACGCGCGGCCGGCGGTGGTCTGCATGCGCGGGTTCCAGGAGACGCGCACCTTGCGGGCCAGTTCGGGCAGGCCGAGGCCGGCGGCGGTCTCGCGGCACCACTCGGTGAGGCCGCCGTCCGCGCCGGGCGATACGGGTTTCGCCGGGGCGGCGGGAGTGAAGACGCGGAACCACGAAACCCAGCGGAATTCCCGATTTGACGCGCTTCGCTCCATTGGCGGCACGCATAACAACTGATCCGCCGGATGGCAATAGGCCGCTGCGGAAAAATGCGTCACATTTCAAGACGCGATCCGGCGCGTCAGTTGGATGCCGCCGCGGCCGGAGCCGCGCAGCAATCGGACTTGCCGCACCCGCCGCCAGCGTCGGGCTTGGCCGGGCTGGAGCTGTCCGCCTTGGCGGCGGCCTGATAGGATGCGGAGCGGTAGTCGGTCTGATAGAATCCCGCGCCCTTGAAGATGATGCCGCCACCGGTGCCGAGCAGTCGTTTCACCGCGCCGCCGCAGGTCTCGTCCGGGCAGTCGGTGAGTTTCGCGTCGTTCATGCTTTGAAACACCTCGAAGCGGTTTCCGCATTTCTGGCATTCGTAATCGTAGTTTGGCATGGCTTTGGGCGGGTTTGATTATCACGGATTTCCCGGGGTGCAAGCCCGCTGTGCGACGCGGCATTCCCGCCATGCCTTTTCCATGGTATCGAGGCCGGCGGTGGCGAGATCGATGCCTTGATCCGCGAGCCGTTGTTCCATCGCGGCGAAACGTTGCTCGAATTTCCGGTTGGCCGCTTCCATCAGCAGTTCGGGGTCGGTGCCGCGGAAGCGCGCGAGATTGACCACCGAGAACATCAGGTCCGCCAGCTCCTCGTCCACGGCGGCGGGCTCGCCGTTTTCCATGGCCTCGGCGAGTTCTTCCAGTTCCTCGCGGATCTTGGCGAGCACGCCGGATTCGTCAGGCCAGTCGAAGCCGGTTTTGGCGGCTTTTTTCTGCAGCTTGGCGGCGCGCAACAAGGCGGGGAGTCCCTTGCCCACGCCGTGCAGGTAGGGTTCGCGCTGGTGACCTTTTTCGGCGCGCTTGATCTCGTCCCACTGCTTCAGAACCGCCTCGGACTTGTCCGCGTCCGATGCTGCGAAGACGTGCGGGTGGCGGCGCACCAGTTTGTCGGAAATTTCGCGCGCGACATCGTCGAGATTGAAGCGCCCGGCCTCCCCGGCCAGTTCGCTGTGAAAAATCACTTGCAGCAGCAGGTCGCCGAGTTCCTCGCGCAGGTGCTCCATGTCGCCGCGGCGGATCGTGTCCACCGTCTCGTAGGTTTCCTCGATCAGATTCGGTACCAGCGAGGCGTGTGTCTGCTCGGCGTCCCAAGGGCAGCCGCCGGGTGCGCGCAGGCGGTGCATGATGGCGCGCAGGCGGGCAAGCTGGCGCGCGTCGTCCGGGCAATCGATCATTTCGGCGTCGGTCATGGCTTCTGGCGTTGGGAGGCTTTTTGCAGAATGCTGCGCTCTTCCTCGGTGAGACTCTGGAAGCCCTCGCGGGAAATTTTTTCAAGAATGCGGTTCACCTCGTCGTCCGCATCGTGGAACGCGGTGCTGCGCGGACGCAGCTTCGGCTGGTGTGGACGTCGACGGCGCGGCGGTGCGGCCGGTCCGCCGGAACCTAACAGCCCCGGCCGGCGCACCAGGAAATAACCGAGAATCGCCCCGCCGAGGTGGCCGGCTTCGCCACCCTCGTTGCCGCCGATGCCTAACAGGATGACCACCGTCGAAATGGCCATCAGCGCGATCGCCAGTTGCCGCATGCTCAGCTCGATGGGCGGAAACAAAAGCGCCACCCGCATGGCGGGCGCGATCACACCCACGCCGATCAGGATGCCGTAGATGCCCGCCGAGGCGCCGATCAAGGCGGACTGGAGTCCCGATGGCAGCACGTTCGCCAAGGTCAACACCGTAAAGAACACCGCGCCCGCACAGCCGCAAAGCAGATAGAACCACAAAAATTTCCGCGAACCCCACCAGCGTTCCATGTAGGGGCCGAAGAAAAACAGCGCCACCATGTTGAACAACAGGTGCCCGACGCTGCCATGCAGGAACTGGAAGGTGAGAAACTCCCACACCCGGAATTCCATCAGCGCGGACTCGATCGCATAGGCTCCGAACATCCGCATCCGGTGGCCGTTGAAGAGGTCGATGAAATACACCGCGACGTTGGCGATCAGCAGCCACTTCACCACCGGTGTGAGGCTTCCCATCATGCCGCCGCCGCTGCCGCCGGTCCGGTGATAATCGCGATCCGCCAATCCCATCCGCGCGGGGGTAGCACGGGGCCGGCGACACTGCAAGGGCGGCGGCCATCCGGGACTGTTGGGAAAATTTTAAAAACCCGTAAGAAATCATGCGCGGCCCGGCGTAAGTCCGTGGCTCCCTTATGAAAACGACACCCATGATCCAACGATTCCGCCGCGGGCGACGGTGGGTGGATCCTGCCGGTTGGTTTAGCGCAGCGATCCTCGTCGTCCTGTCATGGCCCGGCACGCTCCGGGCCGAGCCACAACGCCACTCCACTTCCGGTGACAAGGTGATCGTCGAGTCCGGGGCCGCGTCACGGGTCGAGGAAAAGGTGAGACTTGGCGCGCCCGGCACGCTCGTCGCCATGTTCGTGGAGGTGGGCGACGCGGTGCAAAAAGGGCAGTTGCTGGGGCACACCGAGCTGGAGGCATCCAAGTTCCAGCTCGATCTCGCCCGCCACGCGCTCGAAAACCTCGCGCCGCTCAAAGCCGCCGAAGGCCAGGCCGAGGCGGCGGTCGCCACCCGCGCGGAAACCGAGGAAGCGGTGCGCAAGCGGACAGCCGCCGAGACCCGCCTCGATTGGGCGATCGGCATGGAGAAATTCCACCGCTCGAACTACGAGGCGAAGCTCGAACAGAAAAAACTCGAACGCATCCAGTTCGACTACTGGACCCGGCAATACGAGGCCCGTTTCCTGCGCGCCCCGGTGGACGGCGTGGTCACCGAAGTGGCGGCGGAGATGGGCAGGCCGCTCGGGCACTCGGCGCACGTGTTCACCATCGGCAATGACGAATGCTACATGATCCCGGTTTCCCTGCCCGCCGAACTGGCCGGCAATGTGACCAAGTCCACGCGCCTGCCCGTGCGCGCCACCAGCAACGGCCATGTCGCCCGCGGCGTGGTCAACGAGGTCTCCGACGATCCCTCCTCGCCAGGCAAAAAACTCATCCGCCTGCTGCTAAACCTGCACGATTTCCCGCCGCAAATGGCCTCCAATCTCGCCGGGATGAAGTTCGACGTGTTGTTTCCGCAGGACGGCCAGGACATGAACTCCTGAGCGGCGGGTTGACTCGCTTGCGCATACTTTGTTCGTTTGCGCACGTGACGCCACCCGAAACGATTGCCAAGCCCCTCGTCATGACGCCGCAGGCGGCGCTCGGGCATTATTTCGGCTTCGCCGGATTCCTGGACGGACAGGAGGAGGTGATCGGCTCGATCGTCACCGGCCGCGACGGACTGGTGGTGATGCCCACCGGCGGTGGAAAATCGCTTTGTGTCCAGGTTCCCGCACTCTGTTTCGGCGGGGTCACGCTGGTGGTCTCGCCACTCATTGCACTGATGAAGGACCAGGTGGACGCGCTCGTCGCCCGCGACATCAAGGCCACCATGATCAATTCCACGCTCACCTGGGCGGAGCAGAAGGAGCGGCTCGATGGCATGCGCCAGGGGAAA
>DATISV010000234.1:0-3660 GCA_035468505.1 Luteolibacter sp.
CCGGCCGATGACGAGGAGCTGCCTCAGCACGTGGCGCGCGCGGTGGAAACGCTGACGGAGATCGAACCGCGCGGCGATGTGCTCGTGTTCCTGCCCGGCGAGCGCGAGATCCGCGAGTGCGCGGAGGTGCTGGAGGGCCGGAGGCACCGCGAGACGGAAGTTTTGCCCTTGTTCGCGCGGCTCGGACTCGGCGACCAGCAACGCGTCTTCAATCCGGGAAACAAGCGCCGCCTGATCCTCGCCACCAACGTGGCGGAAACCTCGCTCACCATCCCGCGCATCGCCTGCGTGATCGACAGCGGCGTGGCGCGCGTCAGCCGCTGGAGCCCGGGACGCGGCGTGCAGCGCTTGCAGATCGAACCGGTCAGCCAGGCCAGCGCGCGCCAGCGCAAGGGCCGCTGCGGCCGCGTGCGCGACGGCGTCTGCGTGCGGCTCTACGAGGAAACCGATCTAACGGACCGCCCGGAGTTCACCGATCCGGAAATCCGCCGCTCGTCGCTCGCCGGAGTCATTCTGCGGATGAAGGCGCTCGGCTTGCCGGAGATCGACGAGTTTCCATTCCTTGATCCGCCCGCGCCGAAGGCGGTGTCCGAGGGCTACCGCACGCTGCGCGAGGTGGGCGCGCTCGACCGCGACAAGCGCCTCACCGACTATGGACGTCGTATGTCGCGACTGCCGGTGGACCCGCGGCTGGGTCGGATGTTGATCGAGGCGCGCGAGGAGCATTGCCTGGCGGAGATGATCCCGATCGTCGCCGCGCTGGAAAGCAACGACCCGCGCGAGCGCCCGGCGGAGAAAACACGGGAGGCGGACGCGGCGCACGCGCGCTGGAAGGACGGCGAGAGCGATTTCACCGCCATCCTGCGAATGTGGCGGGATGTGACGAAATTCCGGGAGGCAAATGGCAGGTGGAAACGCAATGCGCTGCGGAAGTTTTGTGTGACGTCATTCCTCAATGCGCGGCGGGTGATGGAATGGGGAAACGTCGCCGATGAACTGGAGGAACTGTTGGAGCGCGAATGGAAGGCGAAGATCGGCGAAATTTACAAAAACGAGCCACCCTACACCGCCATCCACCGCAGTCTGCTATCAGGAGCGCCTCGGCAGTTCGGTTTGTGGGATCGCGAGAACAAGGCGTATCGCAGCGCGGCGGGCGGGTTTTTCGCGGTGTTTCCCGGCTCCGGCCTGTTCGGCATCCCGAAGCGGCACGAGTGGGTGCTGGCGATGGAGCTGGTGGAAACCACCCGCCTGTGGGCGCGGCGCGTGGCGCGCATCGATCCGGAATGGGTCGAGCAGGTCGCGCCGCACCTGTGCCGCAGCCGCTACGGCGAGGCGCATTGGGACGAGAAACAGGGCGCGGTCTATGGCAAGGAAACCGTGATTTGCGGCGGACTGCCGGTGGTCGCCGGGCGGCGCGTGCATTACGGCCGCGTGGACGCCAAGGCGGCGCATTCCGTGTTCCTGCGCGAGGGTCTGTTAGGCGGCGGATTGCGCAAGCGCTGCCGCTTCCTCGACGATCTCGACGCGATGCGCGCGCACATCGGCGAGATCGAGCAGAAGCTGCGCCGTCCCGGCGGAATGTGGAGCGAGGAGGCCGTGCTGCGGTTCTGCGAGGAGCGCGTGCCGGAGGACATCCACACCGCGGCGGCCTTCCACAAGTGGCTGGCGAAACACGACGACGCGCTCGCCATTTCGCTCGGCGATGTGCTGGACGAGGATCTGTCATCGCTCGATCTCGACTTGTTTCCCGACACGCTCGCGCACGACGGCGAGGAATACACGATCTATTACCATGCCGCGCCCGGCGAGCGCGACGATGGTGTGACGCTCGGCGTGCATGTCGATCAACTGCCAAAGCTGCCGCCATGGCTGCCCGGATGGGGCGTGGACGGGCATCTGCGCGAACGCGCGGAGTTGCTGCTGCGCTCGCTGCCTAAGGACTACCGCCGCGTCTGCCAGCCGATCGCGCAAATGGCCGACAGCTTCGCCGAGCTGTGGTGCCGCGCCCCGAAGGACCGGTCCATCCTGCAAGCTCTCTCCGCCCACGTGAAGGAGCACAATGGCGCGGTGATCCCGATGGACGCATATGATATCTCCCGCCTGCCGCCGCATCTGGTCACCCATGTCTGGGCCTGCGATGACGATGGCGAAGAGCTTGCGATGGGCGACGACGTGGCGGTGTTGAAACTCCAGCTCGCCGACCGCATGAAGTCGCGTTTCGAAGCCGCGGCCAATGCGGAGATCGAGCGCAGCGGCATCAGCAGCTGGGACGGCGAGGCTTTGCCGGATTGCGTGGAAACTCCCGGCGGCCCGGCGTTTCCCGCGCTGGTGGACGAGGGTAAAAGCGTGGGGGTGCGCGCGTTTTCCAACGCGGCCGAGGCGGCGGAAGCGCACCGTGCCGGCGGCGCGCGGTTGCTATGGCTCGCCCACCCGGGACCGGTGGATCACCTGCGGAAAAAGTTTCCGTTCGGCATCATGGCGAAGATCGAATTGCCACGGCTGGGCGCGGGCGGCACATCGCTCGACGACCTGATTCTGCTGGCCGCGGAAGGCGCGGCGGGCGGCGCATTTCCGAAATCGCCGGACGCCTTCCGCGATCTAACAGACAAGGCGCGCGGCCGCTGGCATGACGCGGCGCGCGAAATCGGCGCGAGCCAAGATGAGATATTGGAAATACTGCCCGGCATCCACGAATGGCTGGCCCGCCACCGCGGCGACCGCAACCTGGGTGAAATCGCCGAGGACCTCGACGAACAACTCGCGTGGTTGTTCCGTCCGCGATTCGCGTGGCATGCGGGCTTCGCCGGCCTGTGCGATTACCCGCGGCGTCTGAAGGCGATCCGCTCGCGGCTCGGCCGGATTTCCTCGCTGCCCATCGTCAAGGACCTTGAGAAAATGGAGCGCCTGCGCCGCCTGTGGCTGCCGTGGTTCCGGAAATGGACGGAGACACCGCACGATCCATCGTTGTGGCCGGTCGGCTGGGCGCTGGAAGAACTGCGCGTTTCGCTGTTCGCGCCCGACGTGCCGTGTTTGGCGAAGGTTTCCGAAAAAAGGATCGCGGAGATGCTTTCCTGATTCCGGCTTGCTGCCGAGCGATCGGATCTGCGGTGTTGACCGCAAATCCGGACAAACCCGGACTCCCCAACCTCAACCGGCGACTGGGTATAATGTGACGCTGCGGGGACTGACCCCAGAGAGCCCCCAGAGAGGCTGCCCATCGACACCCCGGGATGGACGGCAAAGTCAGAGTGCCCCTACGGGCGCGAATGGGTGGGTTTTGGAGTGAAAACGATAAGCTTATGGCCCGTTGTGACGCACGAATTGATCGCTTCGTTGTTTTGTTCGCGTCCTTCTCAACATCATTAAAGCACCAAAACCAAACATCATGAAATGACTCGGTTCTGGAATCGCAGTGACTTTCAATACATAAGGATTAGATTTGTAACTGCCCCAGGTAATTTCACTGGTCGAATTTCGGGCCGCGAAACTGTATCCATCACCATAGATTGCATTAGAAAAAGTCGCTCCCAGTGACAAATTCGAGTTCGAAAAATCTTCAACCACAATCCAATATTGAGTGCTGGGAGCAAGCACAACAGGATCAAACGTAAAACTGGTTGGATTATTGTTTGTAGTCTGCGTGCTGAAGCCAGCTCCTGA
>DATISV010000235.1:0-1915 GCA_035468505.1 Luteolibacter sp.
TGGTGACGAGGCCCACGGTGAGCCGTTTGCCGGTGAGCAGCATGCCGTAGTTTTCCACTCCGAAGGCGCTGGCATAGTATTCGGTCTGGCCGGGGAAGGGGAATCCGAGTTCCTGCAGGCGGTCCTTGCACACCGGTCCGGTGACCACGGCTTCGGCGCGGCCGAGCTTGAGTTCGGTCACAGAGCGTTCGAGCGCGGCGAGCGCGGCGGCGGCGGAACGCTTGTCCGGCTGGCCGGGAGTGCCGGCCTTGCGGTCGCCGATGATGGCGAATTTGAATCCGTCCGGCAATTGACCGGAGGCCAGCGCCTTGTCGATGACTTCCGGGCCGATGCCGGCGGGATCGCCGAGGGTGATCGCGATGCGTCGCACGTTCGGGATCATGGCGGCTGGCCGATGTCATGCAAGCGGGATCACCCGAACGGGTGGCAAGCGCCTCCATGCGGAATCACGGGTTGTGTTTTCCCGGATTCTTTCCAAATTGCGCCTCATGCGTTTGATATTGCCGATCGTCTGAGCAGCCGAGCTTGCCGCCGCCGGGCAGCGGATGAAAGTGGATGATATAGACACCAAGCATTGCGCGAGCTGCCATGGCGCGAAGTTCGAGGGCGGCCAGGGCGGCTCGCTGGTGGACGGTGTGTGGAAACACGGCTCCAGCGACGCGGAAATTTTCCGCTCGATCGCCAAGGGCAACCTGCAGATGGGCATGACGCCGTGGGAGGGCATTCTCACCGACGAACAAATCCGCAGCCTAGTGATTTTCCTGCGCGAGAAGGAAAAGGAGACGCGTGTGGCCGGCATGGAATTTCCCGTGCCCTCGCCGGACAAGGTGACGAAAACGGAGCTGCACGACTACCGGATCGAAACACTCGTGAAGGACGGCCTGGAGCGGCCGTGGGCGATCGCGTTCCTGCCGGACGGCCGCAAGCTGGTGACCGAGCGGCCCGGGCGGCTGCGCATCGTCGGCAAGGACGGAAAACTCGATCCGCAGCCGGTGAAGGGCCTGCCGGAGATCGTCGAGCACGGCCAGGGCGGGCTGATGGAAGTGGCCCTGCATCCCGCTTATGAAAAGAACGGCTGGGTTTACCTCGGTTTCGCCGATGGCGAGGGCAAACCGAAAGCGCGCGTCATCACCGCCGTGGTGCGCGGCCGCATCAAGGACCACCAATGGACCGACCAGGAGTGGATTTACCGTCCCGATGAAAAATTCCGCTCCGGCGCGGGCGTGCATTTCGGCACCCGCTTCGTGTTCGACAAGGGATACATCTGGTTCGTCATCGGCGAGCGGGGCGGCATGATGGAGTCGCAGGACTTGAGCCGGCCGAACGGCAAGATTTTCCGCCTCCACGACGACGGCCGCGTGCCGAAGGACAATCCATTCGTGGACCATCCCGATGCCATTCCCGGCATCTGGTCCTATGGCCACCGCAACCCGCAGGGGCTGGTGATGGATCCGCGCGACGGCGCTCTTTACAGCACCGAGCACGGTCCGCGCGGCGGCGACGAACTCAACCTGATCCTGCCCGGCCGCAACTACGGCTGGCCGGTCATCACCTACGGCATGAACTACAACGGCACGCCGATGGTCGCGATCACCGAGAAGGAAGGCATGGAGCAACCGCTCGTCCACTGGACGCCGTCGGTCGCGGTCTGCGGGCTCGATTTCGTCACCGGCGACCGGTTTCCCGAGTGGAAACACGACCTGCTCTCCGGCGGTCTCGCCCAGCAGGAAGTGCGGCGCATCCGCATCGAAAACGGCAAGGTCACCCAGCAGGAAATCATCCTCAAAAACATCGGCCGCGTGCGCGATGTCGCCTGCGGGCCGGACGGGTTGATCTACGTGCTGCTCAACAGCCCGGACCGTGTGGTGCGCCTGAAGCCGGCGGGCCCGCCGGGCGGGTGAGAACCGATGACCAA
>DATISV010000236.1:0-3586 GCA_035468505.1 Luteolibacter sp.
CCGACGACCCTGCTGCTGAACCGGCTGGCCCTGGTGAAGGAGCAGTGGGGCTACGGATACTCGGCGGTTACGGCGATCCTAGCCGGTGCCTTGATTCCGGAGTTGCTGCGCATCGCGGTGTTTCAAAAAGGACGAATCCGCCGGAACAACGCGGGCAACCTGCTCTTCACCGTGCCGTTCTGGTGTGGCATGGGCGTGGTGGTGGACGCGCTCTACCGGGCACAGGCGGTCTGGTTCGGAGCCGATGCGGCGTTTCCGGTGGTGGCGAAGAAGGTGCTGGTGGATCAATTCATCTACAATCCGCTGTTCGCCGCGCCATGCACCGCGATCCTGTACGATTGGAAAAACCGCGGTTATGGCTTTCACCGGCTGGGAAGTTTTTTCACCACACGGTATTACCGCGAGGTGGTGGTTCCCACGCTTTTTGCGACATGGGGCGTATGGATTCCGATCGTGACGATTCTCTATTCGCTGCCCTCCCTGTTGCAGATCCCGCTGTTCGGACTGGCGCTCTCGCTGTGGGTGATGCTCTACACGTGGATGAGCGAGCGCCGGGCGGATGCGGAATAAACGGGGCTCTGCGGATGCCTGAAATCGTTCCATGACAAAAGTGCGCTCCCGGGTTTGGTTTGCCGCATGAGCGGAGTTTCAGCAGTTCTTATCCCGGGCGCTTTGATGGCCGGTCTTGCGGCCGCGCAGGTGGTGCCCGCGCATCCTGAGGAGTTCACAAAGCGGTCGATAGGAGGCGTTTCGTCCGGCGCGGTCGAAGTGCTGCCGAAGAACGGTGAAAATCCGCAAACGGTTCGTTACATCACCCACATCGTGCTCTCGGTCGATCGGTTTTGGACCAGCACCGAGGGGAAACTCATCCAGGGCAAACTCATCGCCTTCGAGGACATGGTCACGGAGGCCCCGAAAGGTGCCGAACCGCCGCCGAATCCCGTCCCTCCGGAAACGCCCACGGTCGTTCGCGACGGCAACATCCGGCTGCTCATCAAGAACAAGCCCGTCGTGGTTCCGCTCACACGCTTCGGGACAGGCGATCTGGAGTTCGTCGAACAGGTGCGCAATGCCTACACCAAAAAGGCGGCGGCGAAACCATGAGGCTCTCCCTCCTGCCGCGTGGGAAAATCTCCCGGCCCTATGCGCATTTCCATCATTGTGCCCGCTTTCAACGAGGAGCGGCTGCTGGCGGCGTCGCTCACGGCGATCCGTACCGCAGCCGCTGTGTTTTCCGAACGCGGCTGGGCGCATGAATTGATCGTCTGCGACAACAACTCCACCGACCGCACGGCGGAAATCGCCCGCGCTGCCGGGGCGCGGGTGGTGTTCGAGCCCGTCAACCAGATCGCCCGCGCCCGCAACACCGGCGCGGCGGCGGCCAGCGGCGAATGGCTGGTGTTCATCGATGCCGATTCGCGCCCGGATCCGGCTTTGTTCGGGGAAGTGGCGGAGCGGATCGAATCGGGCCGCGTGCTCGCCGGGGGAGTCACGATCCGGATGGACAACGGGAAATGGACTGCCCGCATCATCACCGCGCTGTGGAACCTGGTAAGCCGCACCGGGAAGCTCGTGGCGGGCTCCTTCATCTTCGTCGAGGCCGCCGCGTTCCGCGAAATCGGCGGTTTCAGCCACGACTGGTATGCCGGCGAGGAATTGGAACTTTGCCGGCGGTTGAAAAAACCGGCGCGGAAAACAAAGCGCCAAATCGTCATCCTTCACCGGCATCCAATCCATACCTCCGGCCGCAAGATCGATCTCTACTCGCCATGGGAAACCCTGTGCATGCTGGCCCGGGCAGTGTTCACCGGCGGGCGATCACTGCGGAGCCGTGAAACGACGCATCTTTGGTATGACGGGCGGCGGTAGTCGGTGGAGCGCCTGCCAGCCGCTTGCCCGGCCGACTGTTTTTCACCAAATTCCTTTTGCGCAGGTTCAAATCACGGGTAAGTGAGCGGGATTCGTGGGCCCTCATCCCCATACAAGCCATGATACCCCAAACCATAATCAATCGTTTCTCCTCGAATTCCAGCCGTCCCGGAGTCTTGGCCGGAAAACTTCTAACCGGAGCCTTGTTGCTCGGCTCCGCCGCTCTCGCTGCGGCCGATGTGACGCTCGAGGGCACGATCGACAACCGCACGATCGATGACAACGTCGTCATCGCCTCCAATACGTCGTGCGTTCTCAACGGCACGATCATCAAGGGGAATCTTCTGCTCTTCAACGGGGCGAAACTGGTGGCCAACGGAATTCGCGTTGAGGGCAGCGTGCAGGCCGACAAGGCGGCGCTCGTTGACCTCCGGTTGTCGTCGCAGATCAACGGCGACGTGCAGGCAAAGGGAACGCGCTCGGTCCTGGTGCATGGGGGCACCCGCGTCGATGGCAATGTGCAACTGATCGAGGCCGCCGCTCCTTCCGGCGTGCATGCCTTGCTGGTTCAGGGAGCTTCGATCGGGGGTGACTTGCAGGCGGAAAAGAGCGCTGGCAAGCTGCGAGCCGTGGGCAACTCGATTGAAGGCAACATGCAGTTCGTCGAGAACACCAACGGCCCCCACGCGCTCTCCGACAACCAGGTGAAGGGAGACATTCAGTTTTTCAAGAACAGCGGAGACGGCAGCATCACGGGCAATACGGTGGGAGGCAATCTCCAGAGCAAGGAAAACTCACCGCCCCCGCGGGTGAGGGACAATACCGTCGAGGGCGATATCGAGATGGAAGCCCCTCCGGGCTCCGGTGGTTCCGGCACACCGCCTGTCGTGGAGGTCCCCGGCGCGGCTCCCAAAGGCAAGCTCGGCGCCACCACGATCGATGACGATCTAACGATCTCGGCCGGCACGTCGTGGGTGCTCAAGGGCACGGTCATTCAGGGCAACCTTCTGGTGATGCCGGGAGCACGTCTTGTCGCCAACAGGATCCGGGTTGAAGGCAACGTGCAGGCAAGCCAGGCGGACCTGGTGGATCTCCGCGGGTCCACCCGGATTTCCGGCGACGTGCAAGGGATCGGCACCCGCTCGATTTTCATCCGCAGCGGCACTCGTGTCGGTGGCAACATCCAGCTTCAGGAGGGTGTCTCCCCCGGCCGCGGTCTGGCGCTGCAAGTCCAGGGGGCGACGATCGTCGGTGACGTGCAAGCCGGGAAAAGCGGAGGTTCGCTTCAGGTCGTCAAGAGCGTCATCGGCGGCAATCTCCAATTCGTCGAAAACCTCACCGGGTCGTATCAGATCTCCAAAAACCGGATCGAAGGGGATCTCCAGTTCTTCAAAAACCAAGGAAATGGTTCGATCGTCGGCAACCTTGTCGGTGGCTATCTCCAGAGCAAGGAGAACTCGCCGGCTCCGGCGGTGAAGAAGACCCAGGTGGAAGGTTCTCTTGAGTTGGAATGATCCGGCATGTCGCGTGCGGAGGTATCGCCGCATCAGGGCGTTCCGGGTTCGGTCAACTCCCTACAGCCGGTAAGAGGTCGCGCGGACTAAACGGGAATATCGGCACAACATGTCCGCCGTGGTTTCCGTAGCGTGGCGAGTGCCATGAATTCGACCATTCCCATCATCATCCTCAGTGCCTGTCTTCTTGCCGCATCGTCTGC
>DATISV010000237.1:0-5928 GCA_035468505.1 Luteolibacter sp.
GATCTCCGGCGCCATCACCAGCAGCACGGGTCCGGTAGGACTGATCAAGGAGGGTGAGGGCACCTTGGTCCTTTCCGCCGTCAATACCTACACCGGAGACACGACGATCAGCGGAGGCAACCTGCGGATCGGCAACACTACCGGCGGCACACTCAACGGCGGAAATTACTCCGGAAACATCAGCATCGCCAGCGGTGCCACCCTGCAAATCTGGAGCACCGCGGCCCAAACGCTCAGTGGCATCATCAGTGGCGCGGGCGGACTGGACAAGGCCTACAATGGCACCCTTACCTTGTCCGGCCCCAACACCTACACCGGAAGAACCACATTCCTGCCGCAGACCACCGCAGGCTTCACGGTGAACGTGTCCTCGTTCAACAGCGTCAATGGCGGGACACCCCTTATGGCCAGCAGCTCCCTGGGAGCGCCGACCACCGTGGCCAACGGCACCATCGACCTGGGCAGCGGTGGCAAGCGGGCAAACGTCACCCTCAACTACACAGGCTCCGGCGAGACGACCGACCGGGTGATCAATCTGGGATTCAACGACACTTCCTCGCAAACGATTTCCGCATCCGGCTCCGGCCTGTTGAAATTCACCAGCGCCATGACCTCCAATGCGGCGAGTCAAACCGGTCAACTCATCCTCTCCGGCACGGGTGGCGGTGAAATCACCCAGGCCCTGCCAGCTCTTCCGACGGGTGGCTTGACCAAATCAGGCACCGGCGCCTGGACGTTGGGCGGCGATAATGCCTATACCGGTCCCACCACCATCAGCGCGGGCAAGTTGTTCATCCACGGCGACCAGAGCACGGCCACAGGGGATGTGAGCGTCGCCGCCAACGCCACCCTCGGCGGTAGCGGCACGATCGGTGGTAACACCACGATCGCGGCCAACGGCCGCCTTGAGTTCGACCTCGGCACTGCCGCCGCCAGCCATGACCCACTCGATCTCGCCAGCGGCCGCACCCTGACCTTCTCCGGCGCCTCGGTGCTCACCATCACATCCGGTGGCGGTGCCAGCCCGGGCACCTACACCTTGGTCACCGCTCCCGGCGGCATCACCGGCAGCGCCCCTGCCGCGTTGAACCTGCCGGTGGATTGGGCGGCCACCACGGAAATCAGCGGCAACAGCCTGGTTCTGAATGTCACCTCCACCGGCAGCGGCCCCGGGCCGGTAGATTCCTTCACCATCACCGGCGTCCCTGCGCAAACCACCGTTGGCGCCGTCATCAACGGTATCACGATCACCGCGTTGGATGAATTCGACCAGACCGCCACTTCGTTCAGCGGCACCGTCGTCCTTGGCGGCACCGCCGGCATCACCGGTACCACGGCCAATTTCGTCGATGGCGTGCTGGAAAATGCAAGTATCGCGCCGGCCATCACCGGCAGCGGTCTCACCTTCACCGTGGACGACGGCGAGGGGCACACCGGCAGCGTCACCTTTGACGTGCTTACCGTGTTCGAAAGCTGGGCGGCGGCCAACGACCTTGTCGGTCCCAATGCCGATCCCGCCGCCAACCCCGATGGCGACAGTCTCAATAATCTTCAGGAATTCGCCTTCGGCACCGACCCGTTGGTTTCATCATCCAGCCCGATCAGCTATGTGCCGGATGGAAATGTCACCAGCCCGGGCCTGCCGGAGGCGCTCAATCTCGCAACCGGCGAAGGTGTGGACTACCGCGCGGTGTTCGGTCGCCGCAGGGACTATCAGGCCGCCGGCTTGACCTACACGGTCCAGTTCAGCGCCGGCCTGGATGTCTGGGTGGACAGCTCCGATGCCCCCACCGTCCTCACCGGCGAGAACAACGAAAGCGACATCGAGGCGGTGAGCGTGCCGTATCCGCTTTTCATTCCCGTGGAGGGCGGTTTCAAGAAACCCACCTTCTTCCGCGTCGGCGTATCCATGGATTGATCCGTTCCCGAACCACCGAATCGATTCCCATTTCCGAAACATGAAACATTCTCTCGTCACCGGCACCGCATCGCTGGTCATGATACTGTCCGGGACCGCCGGAACGATTTACAGCAACTTGTTGAACACGGAGATTCCGCTCGATTTCGACGGTGTGGACATATCTATCGGCAATGGCACGCTCAACCCCTTCTTCGGCGGCGTGGGCGTGGCCAACAACTCGGCACTGCAGCCGTTCCGCACCGGCACCGGCGGGCTGGACACCATTCTGAATTTTTCCGCCGGCTCGCTCATCGATGCCGGTTCGCTCCATCTGTCCACCGGACCTGGCGGGTCGCAGGGGCATCTGGGCAGCACCTTCACCGCCGGTCAGGAAGGCTACATCGGTTTCAAACTCGACGACGCCCACTTCGGCTGGGCGCGCGTGGTTTTCACCAACAACACCGGCGGCGCGGTAGTCAGGGACTGGGCTTATGCCACAGGCGGAACCGGTATCGTCGCGGGCGGCATCCGCCAAGTGGAGCAGGACATCCTGCTCTCGTCCTCCTTCACCCTGTCATCCGCGCTGGCCGACTCGGGAGTTGCCACCCATCTGGTGATGAACCACGGCGGAACGAACTCGCTCACCGCCGCCAACAGTCACAGCGGCAATACCGTGATCGCTTCCGGTATCCTCTCCATCGACGGCTCGGGCTCCATCAACAACAGCGCCGTGACGATCTCCGGTGGCAACTTCCGCTATAATTCGTCGGTCGCCTACGACGGCGCGCTCACCTTCACCGGCGGCACCATCAGCGGCACCAATCTGACCGGCACGCTCGGAGGATTGGTCATCGGTGAAAACCAAATCCTCTCACCCGGCAACAGCCCCGGTACTGCGGAGACCACTTCGCAGACATGGGCCGGCGGCGGCACCTACCGCTGGGAAATCAATGATGCCGCCGGCAGCGCGGGCGCCGATCCCGGTTGGGATCTTGTCGCCGGCACCGGGACGCTCAATATCAGCGCCGACGAAAATTCGCCCTTCACCATCGCCGTCACCTCTCTGGGACTCAACAACGTGGAGGGCGACGCCGCCGCGTTCGATCAGGCGGCAAGTTACAACTGGCTCATCGCGGACTTCGATGCCGTCGTCAGTTTCGCCTCCTCCGCGTTCGCCATCGATACCAGCGGCTTCAGCAATCCGTTCGACGGCAGTTTCGCCATCGCCTCCGGCGAGGCGGTTTTCGGCGGCGATTCCTCGCAGATTTACCTGACCTACACGCCCGTTCCCGAGCCCCGTGCCCTGCTGCTTGCCGGTCTGGGAGCGCTGCTTCTGCTGCGCCGCGGCAGCCGTGCGGATCAATGATTCTCCGGACGGGCCGCTTCGTCCTCTTCAAGCAGGATGCCCATCCGCCGCGCCCGCTCGCGCCACAGGCCGCGGGCGTGTTCCTGCAAGTCGGCCACCTTGTCTTTCTCGTCGAGAATCTCGAAGCCGAAGATCGTTTCGATAATGTCCTCGAAGGTCACCAGCCCGACGATTGTGCCGAACTCGTCGGCCGCGAGCATGATCTGATGGCGTTCCGAAATGAAGCGCTGGAACAACTGGTCCACGGGAATGTGGTCCGGCGTCACGGCGATCGGGCGTGTCACGTCGGCGAGCGTGCCGGTTTTTCCGGTGCCTTTGAGGTGGGCGATGAGCGCCTCGCCGCGGATCACGAAACCTGTGAAATCGTCCTGGCCGGCGCGGTAAACCGGGATGCGGGTGAAGGGTTTTTCGCTGACGATCTCCACGAATCTGGCGAGCGGCGTGGTTTCCGGGAGCGCGTAAATCACCGGCTTGGGAGTCATGATGTCCCAAACCTTCATCGAATGTAGCTGGATCAGGTTCTGTACGAACTGGCTCTCGCGCGGCACCAGCGATCCCGATTCCTCGCCGAGCCGGGCCATGGCGAGCAACTCCTCGCGGTGGGCCAGATGCTCCGCCTGGATCTTGGGCGTGAACAGCCGGGTGATTTGCCGCGATGCCCACACCACCGGGCCGAGCACCACCACCATGAGGTTGAGAACGATCGAGGCGGGTCCGGCCAGCGGCGTGGCGTAGCGCGCGCCGATCGTCTTCGGGATGATCTCGGTGAAAACCAGAATGGCCAGCGTGAGCAGGGCGGCGAACAACGCTTCCCCGGCATTGCCGAAAACCCGCACGTATTGCGCGCCCGCGCCCGCGGCACCCATGGTGTGGGCGATGGTGTTGAGCGTGAGGATGGCGGACAGCGGCCGGTCGATGTCCTGCTTGAGCGCTTCCATGCGCAAGGCCCACTTTTTGCCTTTCTGCTTCGCGTTGGCGACGGTGACCGGAGTCAGCGTGAGCAGGGTGGCTTCGAGGATGGAACACAGGAACGAGACGACAATCGCCAGGGAAATGTAAAGGATCAGCAGGGTCATCGTGGGGTCATGCGGTCTCGGGAACGCGCCGCACACTAGGGGAAGTGTGTGGCGAATCAAGATGGATCGTTTCCCGGACGGTGGAAGAAGCCCGGCATTGACGCGCGCCCGTCGCGCGGCTGAGATGCCGCGCCCGCCACGGGCGGATGCTCCATGGATTATTCAGCGAAAATCGCCCGCAACGTCGCCGCGATCCCTCGTTCCGGGATCCGCGACTTCTTCGAACTCGTGCAGGGCCGCGACGACGTCATTTCGCTCGGCGTCGGCGAGCCCGACTTCGTCACGCCATGGAACATCCGCGAGGCCGCCATCTACTCGCTCGAAAAAGGCCACACCACCTACACCTCGAATCTCGGACTGCTCTCGCTGCGCAAATCGATCTCCCGCTACGTGGAGGGTTTCTTCGGCATTCCCTACGACCCCGCAGGCGAGGTGCTCGTCACGGTGGGCGTCTCCGAGGCGATCGACATCGCCCTGCGCGCGTTGCTCAATCCGGGCGACGAGGTGATCTACCACGAGCCGTGTTACGTGTCCTATTCGCCGAGCATCCTTCTGGCGCACGCGGTGCCGGTGCCGGTGGTCACCACCAAGGAGCACGGTTTTTCGCTGAAACCGGAAGCCGTCGCCGCCGCCATCACGCCGAAGACGCGCGTGATCATGCTCAACTTCCCCACCAATCCCACGGGTGCCTGCGCCACCCGCGGGGATCTGGAAGGCATCGCGAAACTCGCCATCGAGCACGACCTCATCGTGATGACCGATGAGATCTACAGCGAACTTCGTTATGACGACGAGCCGCATGTCTCGATCGCCGCGCTGCCCGGCATGCGCGAGCGCACCATCCTGCTGCACGGGTTTTCCAAAGCCTTTGCCATGACCGGATTCCGCCTCGGCTATGCCTGCGCGCCGCAGCCGGTCATCGAGGCGATGATGAAGATCCACCAATACGCGATGCTGTGCGCGCCGATCATGAGCCAGAACGCCGCCATCGAGGCGCTCGAAAACGGCCGGCCCGCGATGCTGGAAATGCGTGCGAGTTATCATCAGCGCCGCGATTTCCTGGTGCGCCGGCTCAACGAAATCGGACTCGACTGCCACTTGCCCGGAGGCGCGTTTTATGTGTTTCCGGACATCCGTTCGACCGGGCTCTCCAGCAAGGACTTCGCGACCCGGCTACTTGAGGAGGAAAACGTCGCCTGCGTGCCGGGCGGTGCCTTCGGCGTTTCCGGCGAGGGATTCCTGCGGTGTTGTTATGCCACCGCCTTCGATGACATCCGCACCGCCACCGAGCGCATCGGGCGCTTTGTCGGCCGACTTCGCAAGCCATGAGTGGATCCGCCAGCGACCCGGCCCGGCTGACACGCGCGCACGTCGTTCCGTTCGCCGTTTTCATGGCGTTCATGCTGGTGCTGCCGCTGGTGGACGCGCTGATCGGCTGGGACCACCCCGCAGCCCCGTGGTGGAGGCAGGACGCGGCGCATTTCATCTATCCGATTCAGACGCTCGTCACGCTGGCGATGCTTTTCCATTACCGGCGGAGTTATGCGTTCGATTGGTCGTGGAAATGGTCATTGATAGCCATTCCT
>DATISV010000238.1:0-5295 GCA_035468505.1 Luteolibacter sp.
GGACATGCTCCGCCGCTCCTTGCGCTTGAATCCTCAGAGGCTTGCGGAAGCGCCGCGTTGGAGGCGGCCGAGGTCCGCTTCGATCCTGAGTGGCGAATCTCCGAACTTCCCATCGGCAATCGGAACGGGTGCCTCGTGGACGAAACGTCCCTCGGGATCATAGCTGCGAAGCGCACATTCGATGATTTCGCCCGACGCATCGCTGCCATCGGCCCGGCTGAGCCGGAGGAAGAAGCGGCCTTTTCCGAGCCGGTCGGGGCCGAGTTTCTCCAGCAATGAGGTGAGATCGATGCCGACTTCGAGCGGGGTGGTATCATCGGGACCGGCCATGGGCACGTTGCCGGCATTCGATCCGCCGAAGAGCGGCCAGCCGTTGAACGCTTCCGGGGAAAATTCGTGCGCAGGAGCCGTGGCATCCGGGTCTGCGGAAACGCCGATGCTCATCCGCAGTCCGCTGCGGTCGTCGCAGGCCAGTTTGAGCCTCAGGGTCCTGCGGGGGATGTGGCGCACCACTTCGACCCGGCCGAGGTAGTTTCCCCGTTCCCATGTCGGGTCGATCATCGCGCTGTAGAGTAGATAGATCCGACCGTCCTTCGACCAATCCGGACCCCAAGAGTTGACGACGATGTAGGCCCCGCGTTCCCAGTCGGCGAGGGTGACCGTGCCGTCACCGTCGAGATCGAGGTCGTTGGTGATTTTGCCGTCGCCGTTCAAATCGTAGCCGACCTCGTCGTCGTATCCCACGCAGGTGAGTCCGTGGCCGTAGCCGCTCGGGCCCCAGCGGGTCCAGAGATCCTCGCCGGCGGCGTGGTTTCCATCCGGAATGGTCACGGTGACCTTCTCCTTTTCGCCCATCCGACCATCCATCGCGAACACTCCACCGACGGCGGGTTTTTCGGGATCGGGCTGGTTGCGGTCGTATAGCCAACCGCGCGCTTCGTTGAGCTGCCCGACCGTTTGGGCGGGCGAGTAGCGGTATCCGGCGACGCGATATTCCATCGCCTCCCGCCAAATCCCGTAGCCGTTGGGCCAGCGGCCGATTTCATCCAGACGGACGCCGCCATACGACTTGGCCGTCGGCACCCCGATCCGCTTGGCCACCTCCCAGCCGTGATAAGCCTCCGAGCCTTGGTTTTCCGCACCGTTCATCATGTTCCAGGAAAAGTGCGCGGGGAACCGCGTCGCATCGGAGTCGGCGGCGGTGCCGTTCAAGACATTCATCTCGTAGGTGAAGATCGATGCCACCGAGGCGAACTGGCCGCAGGCGCCCCAGATCTGCTTGTAAACCGGCGGGTACTGCGGGCGGGTCGAATTATCGACCCGCGATGGCAGACGCGTGATGTCGGGTTTCACCTCACCGACGTCCGGCCCGGCCGCATCGGCCCAGGTGTCGTAGTTTTTTCCCATGGACGGCGGCCGGGAAAACGGCCGCGGATAGGCGGCGCGGGCCTCGGAATTCACGGACTCCGAAGAGACGGTCTCTTCAGCGCCGACCGGCAGCATGAGACCGGTGAGCATGAGACAAAAAGTGACGAGCGAAGGTTTGGATGAATTCATCAGCGATCCGCCCCTTACGCGGGGCCGCATCCTTCCCTGTCAAATCGCCGGCATCATCGTCACGCCGCCAGCCGCTCAATTCGCTCTCGGATTCCAGAACGGGTTGTTGCTTCCGCGCTTTTTGTCGATTTGCCGCATGTCGCCCTTGCTCATTTCGCCGACATGGCCGTCGAAGTAAACGACGATCGCCTTGTCGCCGTGCCGATAAGCGATGGCGCCGTCGCTGGTCTTGCCTTCCGTGCCGTCCCATTTGTACCGGGAAGGGTATGCGAGACGGACGTCGGTGGCGGTGGCGAATGCCATGGACCGCTCCGGCTGGCTCACATTGGCCAACGTGTAGTATGATTCCCCATTCGGGGTGCCGACCACGTTGGGCAGACCGGCGTTGTTCATGCCAAATGAGCCCGCCATGCTCTTGTGGAAATTATCGACCTTGGCCCGCACCACCTTGGGATCGAGCATGGAGAGCGGCACGGTTTTGTCCGGACTGCCGTCCGCCTTGTAAACCTCGCCGCGGAAGAAAATGAGAAACTCGGGAACCTGATACCACCAGCCCGCACGGTTGCCATTTTTGTCCATGACTTGATAGCTCACGTATCTGCCGGAATTCTCCGATGCAAAACTCGCATTGGCGATCTGGAGCTGTGACAGGCTGCGGATCGCAGTGGCCTTGTCCGCCATGTCCCTCATTCTCCTCATTCCCACCATGGCCAGAGAGGCGAGAACCACGATGATGACGATGACGACGAGCAGTTCGGTGAGCGTGAAGCCCCGCGGGAAGCCAGGAAGCGGATTTTTGACAGCGGATTTTTTCATGATTCGGAAAATGGTGGCGGGATTATTCGGTTATTTATGAACCATTCGCATGATTTGGGAAAACTGTCCATCCCTCAAGCGGGGGAAGATCCTCCCCCGAACGGGTGAGCGGCGGGATGGTTCAATCCAAAGAAACACGGAGGCGCAGGAAAGCCCTGGGCGGGCCGTCGGGCAAGTGTCGTAGCCCTTGCCCATCGATGGAGGCCGGGAAAAAGGCCGCGGATAGACGGCACCAGATTTTCACTCGCCACGGATTCCTCGCGTACGGCGCATTCGTCGCGCCGCGTAGCCATCGGAGGACTGGGTTTGTGGCTGGAGGCACGAAAGAGCCGAAACCCGGCAACGAAAGGCCGGATTATTGTTGCGGACGCCAGAAGACGTTGTTTCTTCCGCCGCGTCTGTCGATCGCCTGAAGGTCGCCTCTGCTCATTTCGCCGACATGTCCGTCGAAATAGACCACCAGAACATTGTCGCCGTGGCGGTAGGCCAGGTCGCCGGCGGCGGTCTTCTCGTCTTTCGGATCTTCGAAATTCCACCTGTAACGACTGTTGAAAGTGACGCGGAAATCGGTGGCGGTGGCGAAGATCATGGTTCGGGCCGGATCGGATACCCGGTTCAGGTTGTGGCCGGAATTGAGATCGGGTTCGCCACCGAGCTGCAGGCCGGTATCGTTCATGCCGTAGGAGCAATAAACCCTGTCATGCAGAGACTTGCGGGCGCGCACCACCTTGGGATCCAGCATGTCAAGAGGTATGGGAGTGGCTTTGTTTTTATCAAGTTCCTCGGATGACTTGCCGGTCAGGTTGGCGAGGAATTTCTGATCCTGAAACCAGCGGGTGGCATTGCCGTTCTCGTCATTTACGCGGATCGGGACGCATCTGCCGCTGTGATCGGCGGCGTAGGACATGTTGGCGATCTGGAGCTGGCCCAGGTTGCGGGTGGAAGTGGCCTTGTCCGCCATGTCCCTCATTCTCCTCATTCCCACCATGGCCAGAGCGGCAAGCGTCACGATGATGACGATGACGACGAGAAGTTCGGTGAGTGTGAACCCTCCCGAGAAACCAGAGAGCGGTTTTTTGACAGCGGATTTTTTCATGATTCGGAAAATGGTGGCGGGATTATTCGGTTAGTGATGAACTATTCGCGTGATTTCGGAATGCTGTCCATCCCGCATGCGGGGGAAAATCACTCCCCCATACAGGTGAGCGACGGGATGCTTCAATCCAAAGAGACACGGAGGCGCAGGAAAGCCCTGGGCGGGCCGTCGGGCAAGTCATATGAGATGGTGTCCGGATCGTTGACGTAGGAAGCGCCGCCGACTTCCGCCCATGGATCGGTCTGGCCGAGGTCGGTGGAGGTCTCGATGGCGTAGGTGATTCCGTCGGCACCGGGGCGCTTGGTGAAGCTCAGGGTGTTTCCCGTGAAGTCGCCGACCTTGGGATCGGCCACCGTGGGATCCTGCCCGGCGAGCGCGAATTCCACGAGGCTGGGAACGCCGTCGTTGTCGAAATCGTCATTGGGTCCGCGCCGGTCGATGGGAACGGAGCCGTTGGCGAAAACGCCGGCGATCCACGTCTCGAAACCGCTCGGTGCGCCGGCGGTGAGGTAGCCGTCGGCGTCCAGGGCGAAGTTGGTGAAACCGTCCGCCGAGATGAGGGCGAGCTGGGAGAGACTCAGGCCGCCGCTGTCGTTGCCGAAACGCAGCGAGACACCGGAAACGAAGTCACCTGTTAGATCGAGCGTGCCGCCGGTCCAGTCCACGGAACCGCTGTCGGCGAAGGCAAGGGCGGCACCGGCACCGAGATGAATGGTGGCCGGGCCATCGATGTCGAGGCGGCCCGCGGTTTCCGCGACGGTGCCGGCGTCGAGCGTGGCGTTACCGATGACGACCTCGGTCCCGTCCGGCAGGACGCCTGCGGCACCCAGGGTGAGCGTGCCGGCGTCAATGCGGGTCGGCCCGATGTAGCTGTTGGCGAGCGTGAGCACGGTGTTTCCGGCTCCGATTTGAGCGAAGCCGCCATCGCCGGTGACGGGTGCCTTGAACGGATTCGAACCCTGGGTGACGGTGTTGGCGCGATTCACCGCGAGGGTGGCCCCGGCTTCCACGATGATCTCGGCCGAGTTCATCGAAGCACCGCCCACGTTGCCGCCATCGCCGATCATCAGGGTGCCGCCGCTCACGATGGTGTTGCCCCAATAGCTGTGCTGAGCGGTGAAGGCGAGCGTGCCGGGTCCGGTTTTGTTGAATCGGTTGTTGGTGTTGCTGCTGGTGCCCCCGGCCACGATGCCGCTCATCTTCGCATCGATGTCGGCCGATCCGTCCTCGACCTGGATGATGCGGGTGGTGCCGGCGAGGGAGATCCGCTGTTGCCAGTCGATCGTGGCGTCGGACGTTTCATGGCCCAGAATCAGCGCGCGGCCGCTGCCGATGAAATTTGTTTCGATCCAATTGATGGAGCTGCGGGCTGAGGTGTCCGGTTCCGGGGTGAATCTCACCACACGATCCGCGCCGAAGGCGGCGAATCCCCCATCGCCGGACCAGCGGAGTTGATCGGCACCGGTGCCGATGGTGCGGTTGAAGAAGTCCCCGGCTCCCAGGCCGAGAATACCGCCGCCGGTGAGTTCCAGATTTCCGGAGGGAAGGGCGGCAGAATTATCCAGGCGCAGGACTCCTTCGCCCACCGTGGTGGTGCCTGGGTAAGTGTTGGCATTGGTGAGCGAGAGCACGCCGGGGCCGGTCTTGTTCAATCCGGCTGGTGTATCCGCCGTGCCGATGAGCACGCCGCTGAGGATGGCATCCACGGCTGCGGCGCCATCCTCCACCTGCACGGTTCGTTTTTGCGTCGAGAAGCTGATCCCATTCCTGAAATTCAAAGTATGGGTGGCTGTCGGATGACTGAGAATCAGGGTGCGGCCCGTGCC
>DATISV010000239.1:0-7633 GCA_035468505.1 Luteolibacter sp.
CGGGCACGATTGCACCTCGTGCCACATGCCGCTGACCACCTACATGCAGCGCCACCCGCGCCGCGACCACGGCTTCACCATTCCCGATCCGCTGCTCACCCGCGAATACGGCATCCCGAATGCCTGCAGCCGCTGCCACACCGACAAGTCCACCGACTGGGCCGTCGAGCAGGCGGAAAAATTCTACGGCGAAAAACTCGACCGCCCCACCCGTCACCGCGCCATCCTGATCGCCCGCGCGCGCCGCGGCGAGCCCGACGCCCGCGACGGTCTCATCCGCATGCTGGCCAGCGAGGAAATCGCCGCCTGGCGCGCCACCGCATGCCATCTACTCGTGCGCTGGGCGATGGACCCCGCCGCCGCCAATGCATTGCTCGCGCGCCTGGAGGATTCCAGCCCGCTGGTTCGCGAGGCCGCCGCACGCACCCTGGTTCACCTGGCGCGCAACGATCACAGCGAGGCGCGCGCCGCATTGGAAAAACTCCTCGATGACGAAATCCGCTCGGTCCGCGTGGCCGCCGCATGGGCGCTGGTGGACACGCTCGACCTCTCCAGCAAAGCCGGCCGCGAGCTGAGCCACATGCTCGATATCAACTCCGACCAACCCACCGGCCGGATGCAGCTCAGCCAGTTCGCCTACCTGCGCGGCGACAGCGCCGCAGCGATCCGCCAGATCCGCAAGGCGATCGAGTGGGATCCGAACTCGCCGCCGTTCCATCACGACCTCGCCATCCTTCTCAACGCCACCGGCGACAACGCCGGAGCCATCAAGGCGATGCGCGACGCCATCAAACTCGATCCGAACGAAGGCGAGTATCACTACAAACTCGCACTCGCCCTCGCCGAAACCGGCGACATCGCCGCGTCCGCCGCTGAGTTGGAAAAAGCCGTCGCGCTCGATCCCTCGAACTCCCGCGCCTGGTACAATCTCGGTCTTGCTTACAGCTCGATGAACCGGCCGCAGGAAGCCATCGACACGCTCCGCCAAGGCGAGTCCGCCGACCCGTCCGACGCCGCGATCCCCTACGCCCGCGCCACCATCCACGCCCGGCTCGGCCAGCGCGACGAAGCCATCGAGGCCGCCACCCGCGCGCTGCAGGCACGCCCGGATTTCCCCGAGGCGATCCAGCTCATCCGCAGTCTCACGCAGTAAGACGGTATATGGCCGTGATCTTCAATTCCCATGTCCGAGCCCGATCTATTCTCGTTCGCCGATTCCCAATCGCCGGAAAAGCGCATTCTCGAACTGCGCCGGATCATCCGTCATCACGACGAGCTTTATTACAACCAGGCGGCACCCGAAATCTCCGATGCGGAATACGACAAGCTCTACCGCGAGTTGGAGGACCTGGAAAAAAAACACCCGGAGTTCCACGATCCCGACTCGCCGACCCAGCGTGTCGGCGGCGCCCCGCTCAAGGAGTTCAAACAAGTCCGGCACGAGATGCCGATGCTTTCCATCGACGATGTCTTCGAATTGAAAGACTCGCCCGAACCCGCCGCCGAACTGGTCACCTTCTATCAGCGGCTGCGCAAGAATCTCGGCCGTGAAGACATCGACGTCACCGTCGAACCCAAGATCGATGGCGTCGCCGTCTCACTGCTCTACCGCGATGGCAAACTCGTCCGCGCCGCCACCCGCGGCGACGGCACCACCGGCGACGACATCACTCAAAACGTCCGCACCATCCGCAGCATCCCGCTCACCGTGGCGGCGGTTTCCAACCGCCATGCCCAATTCCCCGACAACCAAACATCAATCACCTCCCCGACCCCGGAGGTTGATCTCGATCAATTGATGCCCTACATTGAAACCCATGAACGGACGAAAACAAGCCCAGCAACTGGCCGACAGACTCCGCAAGGCGCGGCAAGAAGCCTGGCTGAGCGGCTTCTCCATGACCTCGGAGGAAGCCATGGAGCAGATGTTTCGCAACGGCTCCGACAGGAAGCCGAATCCGTGGTATCGTGGGCCGGGGAAAACGGACGACTCATCGATGCTTCGCGATTCGGTGAAATCGCCGCTGGTTTTGCTTCGTTAGGCGGCCAGTCCGAACATGTCGTTTTCCATCTGAATGAGACCGGACGGGTCATCAAGTTGACTATACCGCCCGGCTTCGGCGCCCAATCGGGAGTTTTGGCATATCTTGCCAACCTTGATGTCGCGAACCGGTTGTTCGGCGATGACATTCGTTTCCATGGTGTATTGGAGACGATCAAGGGTCCCGCTCTTGTTACAAGCCAACCATTTCTGGTCGGCACACAACCCACCGCGGGAGATGTCATCTCGTGGTTCGAGGCGAACGGCTATAAATCCATCGGCCACAATCACTGGAAGCACCCCGAGACCGGCATTGAAATCGCCGACGCCCACACCGGCAATCTGATCAAAACCGCGGATGGCGAACTCATCCCCATCGACCTCCAAATCCTCGACGCGGACGATCTCCCATCCACGATCCACGATCCACAATCCATTATCCCCGATCTCCTCGAAATCCGCGGCGAGGTCTTCATGCCCAACACCGCGTTCGCCGCGATGAATGCCGAGCGCGACGAAGAGGGGCTGCCCACGTTCGCCAACCCGCGCAACGCCACCGCCGGCACGCTCAAGCAACTCGATCCGAAGATTGTCGCCAAACGCCCGCTCGCCTTCCTTGCCCACGGCCTCGGCGCGTATGACGGGCCGGTGCTCGAAACCGAACACGAATTCCATGCATTGTTAGATCAATTAGGAATCCCGCGCAACCAGCCGGTCCTCACCGCGCGCAATCTGGATGAGATGCTCGAAGCGGTGGCATACCTCAACACCCACCGCCACGATCTCGACTACGGCACCGACGGCGCGGTGATCAAGGTGCTCGACCGCGCCGAGCGCGAAAAACTCGGCTTCACCTCGCGCGCGCCGCGCTGGGCCGCGGCCTACAAGTTCCTGCCCGAGCAAAAGGAAACCCTGCTCAAGGACATCACCATCCAGGTCGGCCGCACCGGTGTTCTAACACCCGTGGCGGAACTCGAACCGGTGCTCATTTCCGGCTCCACCGTCTCGCGCGCCACGCTGCACAACCAGGACGAGATCGACCGCAAGGAGATCCACATCGGTGCCACCGTGTTGGTGGAAAAGGCCGGCGAAATCATTCCGGCCATCGTTAAAATCACAAAGCCGGTGAAAGGCGCGAAGACCTTTTCCATCATCGATCATGTGCATGGCAAATGCCCGTCCTGCGGCGGCCCGATCTCGCAGGAGGAAGGGTTCGTCGCCTGGCGCTGCACGAATTTCCAATGCCCCGCGCAGGCGGTCACCCGCATCGCCCACTTCGCCTCGCGCAAGGCGCTCGATATCGATGGGCTCGGCGAAACCGTGGCCGAGGCGCTCGTCCGCCACGGTATCTGCCGCACGCCGCTCGATCTGTTCGATCTCACCGAGGAAACGCTCGCCAACCTCAACCTCGGCACCGAGGAAGCCCCGCGCCGCTTCGGCGAAAAGAACGCCGCCAAGGTGCTCGCCGCATTGGACGACGCGAAAACCAAACCCCTCAACCGCTGGCTCTTCGCCATGGGCATCCGCCACCTCGGCGAATCCGCGGCCAAGGAACTCTCGCGACTGCACCGGAATCTAACAGAACTTTCCGCTTCACCGATCCTCGCCGAGCTGCTCAAGGACACCCGCGCCGACGCGAAAAAGAAGAACGAACTGCTGGCGAGATATGCCATCACCGGCGATGTCGGCCCCGCGGTGGCGGAAACGTTCACCGCCTTCATCGATTCCGACGCCGGTCGCGACACGCTCGCCCGCTTCGCCGCGCTGGGACTCGATCCGGTTTCCGACAATTACCTCCCGGTGACCGCCGAAGCCGATCTAACAACCCTCCCGCTCTCCGGAAAAACCTTCGTCATCACCGGCACGCTCAGCATGGACCGCGACGACATGAAGACATTCATCGAAAGCAAGGGCGGCAAGGTCAGCGGCTCGGTTTCCGGCAAGACCGACTACCTGCTCGCCGGCGAAGGTGGCGGTTCGAAACGCGACAAGGCAGAGAAACTCGGGGTAGCGGTAATCAGCGAAAAACAGCTTGAAGACATGATCTCGTGACCGTGTGGCGCCGTAGGTGCTACTCTATCCACGGTGAAGCAAAGCACACTTGGCATTACAATCGGGAGCACAAGTGCGGTGTTCCCTCGGAAGCTGGACAGCCTTTTGTCTTATTCAGGCTGCTTTGCCACATCGCTGTTGGTGGTATTGGTTAGGTGAGAGGCATTTGAGTGACCGGTGTGGTCTGTGGGGGTTGTCACCCGCAGCTCACGCCTCTTCCACCGCCACCGCAGTGGCCGTGGACCGGCGCTCGATGACGATTTCGCCCAACAGCGCCTTCTGGCGGACGACGAACTGGTTGAGCTTCATGAGTTCGAGCAGCGCGAGGAAGGTCACGATCACCTCGGCCTTGGTGGTGGCGGATTCGAACAACAAATCGAAGCGTCGCGACTCGCCGGGCGTGAACTGCTCCATCAGCAGGTCGATCTTGTCGGAGACCGTGAAGCGGTCGTCCACGATGTCGCCGAGTTCGTGGGATTCCTCGAAGCGTTTGAGAACGTTCTGGAAGGCGCGGATCAGGTCGAAGATGGAAACCTCGGCGAGACGCGGCGTTTCCTGCTCGGGTTTCTCGGCGGTGTCCGGTTGGTGGGCGAAGCGCCCTTCCTGCTCCATTTCGCGCAGCGCGAGGAAACCGGCGACATCCTTGAATTTCTTGTATTCGATGAGCTGGCGGATGAGTTCCCAGCGCGGATCGTCCTCCTCGGCGTCCTCCTCGGGCGGCTGCTCGGTGCGCGGCAGCAGCGTGCGGCTCTTGAGATACATCAGGTTGGCCGCCATCACGATGAACTCGGAGGCGAGGTCGATGTTGAGCAGCTTGAAGGTGTTGATGTAGTCGAGATACTGGCGGGTGATGCGCTCGATGGAAATCGAGTGGATGTCCACCTCATCCTTCTTGATGAGGTAGAGGAGCAGGTCGAGGGGGCCCTCGAAAATCTCCAGTCGGACTTTGTAATCGGCGGATTCCACGCGGCGGCTAGGTAGGCGATGCCCGACGCTCCGCGCCACCGTAAAATACCGTCGGCGGAAATTTTATCTCCACGGCTCCGTTTCCCGGTCCGCCGGGCCAGGCCATCCGGCTTACGCGATCGCGTGATGCCGGATCGCGGGAAGGCATTGTATGACCAATCGTCTTAGGAAAATTAACAATTAATTTTCTTTGATCGCATCCCATCCCTTGCCGTCATGTCCCGAGTCCCTGAAGCCGACCTGCTCGCCGGGTTGCTGCCATCCTTCGAATTCGAACACCGGATCGCCGAAGGCGCGTCGGGTGTGGTGTTCAAGGCCCGCCAGCTTTCGCTGGATCGGGAAGTCGCGATCAAGATCCTGCCGCGCGAGCTTGCGCAGCAGCCAGGCTGCCGCCGCTCTTTTCTGGCCGAGGCGATCACCATGGCGAGCCTGTCCCATCCGAATCTGCTGCGCGTTTATGACTCGGGCGAGCTGGACGGGATGCTTTACATGGTCATGGAATACGTTCCGGGAAACTCCCTGTTGCGCTCGGCCCATGGGAAAGCGATCGACCCCGAGCAGGCAGTGCGCATTGTCCTGTCCGCCTGCCGCGGGCTCGCCCACGCCCATGCGCACGGCATTTGCCACGGCGACATCCGGCCCGCAAACATCCTGCTGAACCAGCAATGCGAGCCGAAGATCAGTTCTTTCGGCCTCGCGCGCGGAGACACGGCATATGCCGCTCCGGAGACGGGAAACGATCCGCAAACCGCCGACGCGCGCTCCGATGTATATTCCATCGGCGTCGTCCTGCGCGAACTGCTCACCGGGATACCGGCGGGAGAATGCGGCGCGGCGCATGCCGTGGTGGCCGATCCGCGATTGGCGGCGATCTGCCGCAATGCCACTGAGGAAGATCCTGCGGACCGCTACCCGGATGCCTCGGCCCTCGTCGGCCAGTTGGAAAACTGGCTGGCAGGCGGCAGACCCCGACTCCTCACCGCGCCCGCAAGGCCCGTCGGCAAACCTGCCATCCCGGCCGCCAAACCGCGCCGCGCCACCTCCCACGCATGGGCACTCACGACGAAATACGCCATCATCGTCATGCTGCTATGCGCCATTCATTTCGTCTGGGGCGCCTATCAGGCAAAAAAAACAGGCATTGCACAAATGCAGCATGAACAGGACGCCAAGCCCGCCGTCGTGAAAATCATCCATCCAACTCCGGAATCGACTGCCGGCACCGCGCCTGCCGAAAGCGCGGGAGCGGCGATGGCCCGCTCCTTGATGGCCAACAATCTGGAGTGAGCGAATTCCCGTAATCCGTGGTCAATTTTCCCACTCCATGATCCCCGGTGTATCCACCATGAAGGAAACCAGCCAAAGACGAGCTTGACACCCCGGGCCGAATCCTTACTTTCCGCCGCCCGCCTCGCGGCACCCGATTCATTTCCCAACCGACCATGGCCAATCACAAATCCTCGATCAAGCGCGCGCGCCAAACCATCGTCCGCACCGCACGCAACAGCGCCGCCAAGAGCCGCATGAAAACGCTGCGCAAGAAGACCCTCGCCGCCGTGGCCGCCGGCGACAAGGAGCAAGCCGTCAAAACCAGCGCCGAATTCTCCTCCGTGGTGGACAAGGCCGCCAAGCGCCACATCATCCACCCGAACAAGGCGGCCAATCTAAAGAGCAAGACCGCCAAGGCGATCGCCGCGCTCGCCTGAGGCCATCAACCGATCGGCCGCCACCATCCGGTCATCACGAAACAAGCGGACCGGAGCCACCGGCCCGCTTTTTCTTTTTCCATGCCAGAATCCACGCCACCACCGAACCGCGCGGCCACCGCCGCGAAAATCGCCGCCAATCCCATGGGATACAAGGTGTGCGAGGGCTGCGACTCGATTGTGGGCAGCGGCACCACGTTGTGCCCGAACTGCCACAGCTACCGCTTCGATGCGGATCCGCAGCGCGTCATCGAGCAGGCCCGGCTGCTTGGCAGCCGCGAGCAAACGAGCGTGACCGCCCAGGATCTGGCATGAAAAACCAACCCGCCATGGAAACCCGCACCGCTTTCAAGGAATGGCAGGTCGTTTGCGACGCGCTGGCGAGCGGGCGGCAATCGATCCTGCTGCGCAAGGGCGGCATCCATGAGGGCCGGCAGGGGTTTTCCTTCGCCCACGAATCGTTTTTCCTGTTTCCCACGCGCTTCCACGCCCAGGGCGAACAGGTTCGTGAGGGCGAGGTGCGCGAGATGCCCGAGTGGCAGCCGGGCGACCTCATCCGCATCACGCACCACGCCGAGGCGGTGCGGGCGGTGACGCTGGAAGACTGGGAAAAGGTAGCCGCGCTCGAGCCGCTGCACATCTACACCGAGGCCACCGTGCGCGACCGCTTCGATTGGGAGGGCAAGGGAATGAGTGCCGGCAGCATCCACGTGGCGCTGGTCCGCGTGCGCGAATTGGCCGAGCCGTGGGAGCTTCCCTATCAAACTTCCTTCGGCGGCTGCCGCAGTTGGATCACGCTGCCGGAGCCGCCCGCCGGCTGGCGCGAAAACGCCCGACCGGTGCTCGACGATGCGGCGTTCGCAGGCTT
>DATISV010000240.1:0-6233 GCA_035468505.1 Luteolibacter sp.
TCGTCGTCGGCATGAACACGCTGGGCCGCGAGATTGTCAGGAAACTCCACGCCAGGGGCGAAACCGTGCTCGCGGTGGATGTGGACCCGGCGAAACTGGAGGGCCTGCCCGGCCACAAGCTGTTAGGCAGCGTGGAATACCTTTCCGTCCTCCAGGAGGCGGGTCTGGAGCGGGCGAAGCTGCTGGTTTCCGCGCTGCGCATCGAGAATACCAACGAGCTGCTGGCCTACCGCTGCCAGGTCGCGGGAATTCCGTCGGCGGTCCATGTGGTGGACCTGTCGGTGACCGACAGCCTGCTCGACCTCGGTGTGGACTATCTGATGATTCCGAAGGTGGACGGGGTGAAGGCGCAATTGGAGAAGCTGCGTGAAATGGAGGTGCTCAAGCCATGAACCTGCTCGCCGGACTGCTGCTTGCCGCCGCGGCCGCCTATGCGCTGGCGCGCTGGCTGCGCCTGCCGCCGCTGCCGATGCTCATCGGCTCCGGCATGGCGCTCAATGTTTCGGGATTGCTGCCGGCGGAGTTCGGCTTGTCCGCCGGTGGCGGCACGGATGCCACGGTGGGCCTGATCCAGCTTGGATTGTTATATCTCGTTTTCGCCTCGGGCGTGGAACTGAACCCGCGGCGTTTCGCCCGCCATGGCGTGACGGTGGCGTGGATCGGCGTGCTGCAATTCGCGGTCTTCGCGCTGGTGGGCTATCTCAGCTCGCGGTGGATGGGATTCGGGCACCTTGAGGCGGTCTATCTCGGCTTCGGGCTTGCGGCGAGTTCCACGCTGGTGGTCTTGCAGCAGATCAAGAACCGGCACGCGATGTTCGAGCCGTTCGGCCGCGTGGTCACCGGCATGCTGTTGCTGCAGGACGTGGTGATCATCGGGGTGATCGTGGTGCTTTCGCGTCTGGGCGGCGGCGCGGCGGGCATCGGCGGCGGGCTGGCCGCGGCCGTGGTGCTGGGGCTGGCGGCGTGGCTGGCGCAGCGCTTCATCATTCCCGGCCTGCTCAAACGGGTGAAGCCCGATGAGGAGGGTCTGTTGCTGTGGCTGATGGCGGTGCTGTGCGGATTCGTGGGTATCGCCCACGTGCTCGACCTTCCGCTCATCGCCGGGGCCTTCGCCGGCGGTTTCGTGTTTTCCGCGTTCCCGCTCAACGGGCTGGTGCGCGGCCAGCTTTCCACTCTAACGGATTTTTTCCAGGCGGTGTTCTTCGTCGCGCTGGGTGCCCTGGTCGGCGTGCCGGATGCGGCGCATTGGCTGAGCGCGCTGCAATTCGCGCTGGTCATCGTGCTGCTCACCCCGCCGCTGGTCACCGCGCTGGCCGAGTGGCGCGGCCTGAGCACGCGGGTCTCGATCGAAAGCGGCCTGCTGCTGGCGCAAACCAGCGAGTTCTCTCTTCTGTTAGGGCTGACCGGGCTGGCCGGCGGGCATGTTTCGGTGGCGGCGTTCCAGGTGCTCGCTCTCACCACGCTGATTACCATGACGCTCACGCCGTTCATCGGCCGCGAAGCGGTGGCCCGCGCGCTGCTCCCGCTGCATCCGTTTCGTAAAAAAAGGGCGGTGGAAAAAGCCCCCTCCGGGCATGTTCTGCTGCTCGGATTCGGCGCGGCCGGGATGTGGACGGTGAAACCGCTGCGCGCCCAGGGCGAGGAAGTGCTGGTGGTGGACGACGACGCGGTCGTCTGCGGCGAACTGGCGAGCCGCGGCGTCCCGGTGATGCGCGGCGACGGTTCGGATCCCGACGTGCTCGACAAGGCCGGGGCCGCCAAGGCGAAACTCATCATCGCCTCGATGCGCCGCGCGGGCGACGCGCTGAAAGTGCTCGATCATGTCCGTGGCGTGCCGGTGGTGGTGCGGGTGTTCGAGCGGGAGGATGCGGAAGTCATCCGCAAAGCCGGCGGCATCCCGGTGCTCAACTCGCTGGCCGCGGCGGAGGTGTTCAGCGAGTGGTTCGATGCGAATGACAGGCTGCGTCCGCCACCTTCATCCCGTCCAGCGCCGCACTGACGATACCGCCGGCGTAGCCCGCGCCCTCGCCGCAGGGGAAGAAGCCGGATATTTCCGGGTGTTCGAGCGTGTCGTCGCGGCGGGGAATTCTAACAGGCGAGCTGGTGCGGGTTTCGAAGCCCAACAGCAAGGCCTCGCTGGAAACGTAGCCGTGCATTTGCCGGCCGAAGAGATCGAGCCCCTCGCGCATGCGTTTCGTCATTTCGCGCGGCAGCATTTCGTGCAGCGGCGCGGGATTCACGCCGGGGAAATAACTCGTCTGCGGAAGGTCGGCGGAGAGTCTGCCCTTGAGGTAATCGGTGACGCGCTGGCCGGGCGCGACCTGGCCGCCGCCGCCGGCCTGTTTGGCGGCGCGTTCGAGTTCCTTCTGGAACGCGAGGCCGGCGAGCAAGCCGTGTTCCCCGATCCATGGCGCGAGGTCTTCCGGCTCGACGGTGGTTACCATGCCGGAATTGGCGAAGGGCGAATCGCGACGCGACAGGCTCATGCCATTGACCACCACCTCGTCGTTCTCGGTGGCGGCGGGCACGATGAAGCCGCCCGGACACATGCAGAACGAATGCACGCCGCGCCCGCGGATCTTGGTGGCGAGGCGGTAGCGCGCGGCGGGCAGCAACCTCGGCCGCGGCTGGCTGGCTGTTAGATGATATTGCACGCGGTCGATGAACGGCTGCGGGTGCTCGATGCGGAAACCCACGGCGAACGGCTTCGGCTCCATCAGAATCCGTTTTTCCGCCAGCAGCCGGTAAATGTCGCGCGCCGAGTGGCCGGTGGCGAGGATCACGCAGTCGCCGGTGATTTCCTGTCCATCAGCCGTGGCCACGCCGTGGATGCGGTTTCCGGTGACGAGGAAATCGACCACCTTGCACTGGAAGCGCACTTCGCCGCCGGCGCGCAGGATCGACTCGCGCATCGCCTTGACCACGTTGGGCAGCAGGTTCGAGCCGATGTGCGGGTGGGCGTCGGTGAGGATTTGCTCCGGCGCGCCGTTTGCTGTTAGAATATGATAAACCTCGGCCACCGGCCCGCGCTTGGTGGCGCGGGTGTAGAGTTTGCCATCGGAAAAAGTGCCCGCACCGCCCTCGCCGAAACAATAGTTCGAGTCCTCGATCACGCGCCCCTCGCGCAGCAGCGGCGCGAGGTCGAAACGCCGCGCGCTGGCGTCCTTGCCGCGTTCCAGCACGATGGGCTTCACGCCGTTTTGCAAACACCGCAGCGCGGCGAACATGCCCGCCGGTCCGCAGCCGACAATGACCGCCACACGCGGATGCGAGGGCAGGGGAGGGCAGGACCAGCGCGGCGTCTCCTCCGGCGGCATCGGACTGTCGAGCGCGACATCGAGCCGGAGTTGCACCTTGATCGCCCTGTGGCGTGCGTCGATGGAATGCTTGCGCAGCTTGATGCCGCCGATGCGGGAAACCGGCACGCCGAGTTTGCTTGCCGCCGTCTCACGCCGCGCGCTGTCGTCCTCGGAGCGTTCGAGGGGCAGGACGATGTCGATGGTTTCGATCCGTGGTTCCATGAATGCGGCGGTGCGGGCAATGATGCTGCATCACAGCCGCATTCTGGGCAAGAGTGGGATGCCTGTGCTTGTATGATCCCGGAAACCGCATCAGCTTTCCCGCCTGTCATCAGCAAGGATCGTTCACCCACACACGTATCGCAGCCATGCCCGGTTCCCGTCGTCGATTCATGAAAACCACCGCAGCCGCCACGCTCACCGCCGCCGTGCCTGCGCGGTGGGTGGATGCGGCCGAATTGGCACCGGACAGCAAGCCCCTGTTCCGCTTCGCCGTCGCTTCCGACCTGCACTACGGCCAGCCGGACACTCCCTTCGCCGAGATGGCGGATGAATTGGTGGACTGGATCAACGGGGAAAAGCGAAGCAAGGGACTCGATGTCCTTTTCCTCAATGGCGACCTGACCAACGATTCGCCAGCGGCCCTGCTGACTCTTCGCGACAAGCATCTTTCCAAGCTCCAGGTCCCCTATCATGCGATCAAGGGCAACCATGACTTCGTCGATGGCGAGGCCGGCTCACCCACCGAATCCTGGCAGGCGGTCTGGGGTGATCCGTCCAACCATGCCATCAAGCTGGGCGACCATGTATTCATCATGGCGGACACCACCGCCCCCGCCAAAGCCGATATCTATCTGGCGGCGGATATCGACTGGGTCCGGCAACAACTTGAAGCGCATCGCGACGCTCCCGCGATTTTCGTTTTCATCCACATCCAGCAGCGTGCGCACGGGGTGGATGGCTGGCCGAAGCACGGGGTGCATGCCCCCGATGAGAAGCCCAAAGGCGAGGCCGTGATGAAACTATTGGAATCCACTCCCAACGTGCGCGCCGTTTTCCACGGCCACAACCATCTCGAAACGGGAGTTTATATCTCCGGCGAACGGCGATACTTCTTCGACAGCCATGTCGGCGGCAGTTGGGGTGCCAAGCGCGGCTATCGCATCGTGGAAATCCATGAAGATCAGAAGATGGTGACGTATCAGGTGAATGCGGAGGACGACGCGGTCACCAACCGCCACGAACTGCCCGGCTGATCTCAGCCGCGGATCGGGCGCTTCGCCCCGGAATCATCGACGCTGACGAAGGTCACACGGGTCGAGAAGATCGGATGCGGGCCGGCGTTTTCATCGATCACTTCCACACCATAAGTGACGCTGGTATTTCCCTCGCGCTGGCGGGAGCACTCGATGCGCAGGATGGTGCCCTGTCGCACGCTGTGATGGAACTCCACCGAGTCCATCGCCACGGTCACGAACTGGCAGTGCGGGTAATCGAGGCTGGCGGCGATCCATGAAGCCTCATCCACCCATGCGAGCAGCCGGCCGCCGAAGAGGAAGCCGTATTGGTTGAGATCCCCGGGAAGGACGAGGCGGTGCGTTTGCATGGCTTCACCAGCGGCGGCGTTTGTCGCCCTTGTAAATCGCAGCATCCAGCGACCACGAGCCGGCGCCGGTGAGAATGATGGCGACCATCGGGATGAGATACAACAGAGCCGGCTCTTTGGCGACAGGGACGCCGGGGCCGATGAACCATGGGAAATCCGCCATCGCCGAGAACGCCGCGATCACCATGGTGAAACCCAGCACAAACGCCGCCGGCCGCGTGCAAAGCCCGAGCACGATCAGTACCGCCGCACCCACCTCCGCGGCAATGGCCGCCGACAGGCTGACGGACGGCGACATCAGCTTCAGCGGCATGAAATCCGGCACGTGGAATTTTTCGCGCAGCTTGGCGAAATTCTCGATTTTGCCCCATCCATGCCCGACCAGCATCATCAGCCCGATCATCACCCGCAGCGCGAAGATGCCGATAGAGGCGATGGTGTCGCGCGTGCCGCAGTCGAACAGGAATCGCTTCATGAGTCGGCTTGTTTCGGGGTTTTGGCGGAAATGGTGATGCGCTTCAGGCGATCGTCGCCCTCGGGCGAGTGGGTCACGATTTCCGGGTCGTCCACCAGCAGGTTGTGGACCAGGCGGCGGTAGTAGGCGTTGAGCGGGCGGAGCTGGTGAGGCTTGCCGGTGGCCTTCACACGGTCGGCGATCTCGCGGATTTCCCCGGCCATCTTGTCCTCGCGGATGCTGCGGAAATGCTCGCAGTCCACCTTGATGCGGTCAGCCTTGGTGAATTTCCGGCGCAGGATGCGGTTGACGAGGTATTGGATGTCGTCGAGCCGGTCGCCGTCGCGGCCGATGATCGACTGGCTCTCGGTCGAGCGGATCTGCAAACAAGGGCCGTCGTGGGTTTCCTCGGTCTCGATGGTGGCGGGCAGTCCGAGATGGCCCAGCATGGTGTCCAGGATCTTGCTTGCCGCTTCGGTTTCCTCGTGAGTCATGCCGGGCACTCTAGCGACATCGTTCGGGCGGTCAATCACCGGCTCCGATGCCGAATTCGTGCTTGGCAGGCGGGCGATTTCCCGGATTCTAGCCCCCGATGAGCGAACTGATCGAAACCGCGCCGATTGCCGCCAGGGAGCGGGCCGGCGCGGTATCGCGGTCATTCGGAAACCTGCCGGACGGGCGCGAAGTGAGAATTTTCACCCTCAGGAACCGCAACGGCCTGGAAGCGCGCGTCAGCGACTACGGGGCGACGCTGATCTCAATGAAAGCGCCCGACAGGCACGGCGTTCTCGCCGACGTGACGCTCGGCTTCGATACCTTCGCCGGCTGGCTCGCCAACGGCCCGTATTTCGGCGCGACCATCGGCCGCTTCGGC
>DATISV010000241.1:0-2644 GCA_035468505.1 Luteolibacter sp.
TTTGCGGCTTGGGATAGGAGATTTGGCCGGAGAGGTCGTAGGTGTCGATGAGCACCAGCAGCCGCTGCTTGATGCGGGGTTGTGCCGGGGCCATCTCGCGGATGTCATCGCGGTGGCCGAGGATGAGGGCCAGGTTGGCGCGCTCGCGCAGCTCGGGACTCTGGCCGTAAACGTGGATGAGTTGTTCGAGGTTCTTGCGCTCGTCCGGCCGGGCCATCGTTAGAATCATCGGCTTGGAAGGATCGTCGAGAAACCGCGAGATCCGCTCGCGCACCGCGGGATGTTCGTCTGCCGACAGATCGGTCGAAAACGACGACAGGTCCACGCCGGGCGGAATCACCTCCATGCGCTCGGGCACGTAGTGGTCGTAGTGCTGGTATTGGTCTTCGACTTCCTGAAACGTGCTGGCGACCACCATCGAGGCGGTTTCCAGCGCGTATTCCTCCGCCTCGACGCGGGTGCGCAGCGCGTAGCGTTCCTCGATTTCCTCCGCGCTTTTCCCCTGGGCGAGCAGGCGCTCGCGTTTCACCCGGCCGAGCGAATGGCCGGTGAAAACGAAGGGAATGCCGAGGATGCGCGCCAATTGCCCGGCAGCCTGGCCGGCGTCCGCGTAGTGCGCGTGCAGGATGTCCGGCACGCGGCCCTGGCGGCGGAAAAACGCGATCATCTGATCGACGAAAAAATCGAGGTAAGGCCAGAGTTTTTCCTTGTACAGATATCTCCGCGGCCCGAACGGGATGCGGTGCAGCGCGACTTTGTCGGAAATGGTTTCGCGGGCGTGGGCGTAGGCTTCATCCACCCGCGGATCGATGATCTGGCGGGTGATCAGGTCCACGCGATCCACCTTGGGATGCTCGCCGAGCGCGCGCGCCATTTCCACGACGTAGCGGATCTGGCCACCGGTGTCGGCATCGCGGCCGAGTTCCCAGCGGTCGGCGCGCACCAGGCCGTGAAGCGAGAAAAGCGCGATGTAGAGGCCTTCGGAGGATGGCGGGGCGGAGTCGGAGTCAGCTTCGGAGTGTTTCATGATAGGGCTTGTGGTCGTCGGGAATCGCTCCCGGGATTTCGCAAATGGCGGCGGCGAAACGCATCGCGCGTTCGAGAATGAGGGGCACGGGCCAGTTTTCGGTCAGGCCCAATAAGGCCACCGCGGCGCTGGCGTCGCCGGCACCCACGGAGTCCACAAAATCGCGCACGGATGCCGCCGCGGCGTGATGAACCCCGCCGTCCGCGGTGATCCACACCGCACCGTCCGCACCGAGCGTGATTAAGGCGTGATGGATCGATGCCGCCTCTAACAGACGGCGGGCGGTTTCCTCGCGGCCGCCAACCGTTTCGATGCCGAACCAGCCGGCCAGCATGCCGAGTTCCTCGTCGCTCGCTTTCAGACAATGCACGCCGGTCACCAGCTCCTTCACATGTCCGGGATCGAACCACGGCGCGCGCAGGTTCACATCCACGAACCGCGGGCAGGACGCCGATTTCGCCAGCGCGAGCGACGCCTCGCGCGAAACCTCGTGCCGCATGAACAAGGTGCCCTGATAGAGAATCGACGGCGTGGCATCGGACGGAATGCCATCGGGCGAAAACTCGTCCCACGCGGACCGTTCGGGAAAATGATACTCTGGCGAGGACTCCGCGTTTTTCACGTCCACCCGGCCGGTGCCGAGCGATGGATGAATCCGCACGCCCTCGGTCCGCATGCCGTGCGATTTCATGCGGGCGAGGATTTCCCGGCCCGGCTCGTCGTCGCCCACCGCGCTGAGAAACAACGGGTCGCGGCCGAAGCCTGCCAGATGCCAGGCCACGTTGAACGGCGCTCCGCCGAGCACCCGACTGCCGTCGGGAAAACAATCGAAGAGCACCTCGCCGAGAATATGGGGAGCTTGCCGACTCATGCCTCGAAACTGGGGATGATTCCGGTCATGCGGCTAGCGTCGGGCTTAGTCGCACTCAGGGCAAGCCCTGAGTCGGCTAGCGGCCCGCACCCCGCATATCCGGCTGGCGTCCCGCCGCGGAAAACGCGAGGGTTTCCCCGTGTCCGACCTCTTCACCACCCCCGCCGCGCTGGCGGACAAGCCGCGGACCGACGAGCCGCTTGCCGCGCGGATGCGGCCGCGCTCGCTCGACGAGGTGGCCGGACAATCCCACATCCTTGCGCCGGGAAAATTGCTGCGCCGCGCGATCGAAGGCGACCGCTTCACCTCGCTCATCTTCTACGGCCCGCCCGGCACCGGCAAAACCACGCTCGCCAGCGTGATCGCACGCACCACCGGCTCGCGATTCGAGTCGCTCAACGGCGTGGAATCCAACGTCGCCGAAATCCGCGCCAAGATCGACCAGGCCCGCACCTGGCGCGAGCTGCGCGGCGAAACGACCATTCTTTTCATCGACGAAATCCACCGTTTCAACAAAGCCCAGCAGGACGTCCTTCTGCCGCACATCGAGCGCGGCGTCGTCCGCTTCATCGGCGCGACCACCCACAATCCCTACTTCCACGTCAACTCGCCGCTCGTCTCGCGCTCGCAGATTTTCCAACTCGAACCCGTGCCGGTGGACGACGTGATCGCCGTGCTCCAGCGCGCTCTAACAGACATCGAACGCGGTCTCGGTGCCACCAAGGCCACCGCCGATGACGACGCCC
>DATISV010000242.1:0-3141 GCA_035468505.1 Luteolibacter sp.
CTGCGCTGCCACCTCGGCCGACCGCAGATGGCCGCCACCCCGCACGATCTTTACTATGCGCTGGCCCTGACCGTGCGCGACCGCGTCTTCGAGCACTCGGTCGAGAGCATGGAGAAAATAGGAAAAAACAACCGCCGCCGCGTCGCCTATCTTTCCGCGGAGTTCCTGCCGGGGCCGCACCTCGCCAACAACCTGCTCAACCTCGGCATCACCGAAGCCGCCCGCGAGGCGCTCGTTTCACTCGGCTACGACCTCGACAGAATCCTCGAACAGGAAGAGGAACCCGGCCTCGGCAATGGCGGGCTCGGTCGTCTCGCGTCCTGCTACATGGACTCGCTCGCCACGGTCGGGATTCCCGCCGTCGGCTATGGCATCCGTTACGAGTTCGGCATCTTCGACCAGATCCTCGTCGATGGCTGGCAGTGCGAGATCACCGACAAGTGGCTGCGCCGCGGCAACCCGTGGGAGATCATCCGCCCCGAAATCCACTGCGAGGTCGGCTTCGGCGGGCACACCGAAGCGTGGACCGACGACGACGGCCGCTACCGCGTGCGCTGGGTGCCTGCGGAAAAAATCATGGGCGTGGCCTGCGACACGCCGATCCCCGGCTACCGCGTCGGCACCTGCAACACGCTGCGGCTGTGGAAGGCCGAGGCCGTCGAATCGTTCGACTTCGACGCCTTCAACCACGGCGACTACGATCAGGCGGTCGAGCAGAAGGTCGCCTCCGAAACCATCACCAAGGTGCTCTATCCGAACGACGAGCCGCACCAGGGCAAGGTGCTGCGGCTCAAGCAGCAGATCTTCTTCTGCAGTTGCGCGCTGCATGACATGCTGCGCATCCACACCATGCTCGGCCACAGTCCGCACACCTTCCACGAGGCCTGGGCCGTCCAGCTCAACGACACCCACCCGGCCGTCGCCGTGGCCGAGTTGATGCGGTTGCTGTTGGATCGGCACGGCCTCGGCTGGGACGAGGCATGGGCCGTGACCCGCGCCACCTTCGCCTACACCAACCACACGCTGCTGCCCGAGGCGCTGGAAAAATGGACCGTCGAAATGTTCGGCTCGCTGCTGCCTCGGCACCTTGAGATCATATATGAAATCAACAGCCGTTTCCTCGATGAAATGCGCGCGGCCTTCCCGGGCGATGACAGCCGCCCGCACCGCCTCTCGATCATCGATGAAAGCGGCCCGCGCTTTGTCCGCATGGCGCATCTTGCCTGTGTCGGCAGCCCCCACATCAACGGCGTGGACCAACTGCATTCCGAATTGTTGAAGGAAACCGTGCTGCGCGACTTCGCGGAACTCTGGCCGGAGAAGTTCTGCAATGTCACCAATGGCATCACGCCGCGCCGGTTCGTCGCCGTGAGCAATCCATCACTCGCCTCGTTGATCGAAAAACATGTCGGCGGCGAATGGCCCGGGGAGCCGGAGCGTCTGAAACAACTCGAACCGCTCGCCGGAGACGCCGGTTTTCAAAAACAATGGCGCACCGCAAAGTTATCCAACAAGGAACGCCTCGCCGCGCTTATCGCGCAACGCACCGGCATCGAGGTCAATCCGGAGTCGATCTTCGACGTGCAGGTGAAGCGCATCCACGAATACAAGCGCCAGCATCTCAACGTGCTCCACATCCTCGCGCTCTACCTGCGCCTCAAGCGCGACCCGCTGGCCGATGTCCCGCCGCGCACCTTCATCTTCGGCGGCAAGGCCGCGCCCGGCTATTTCATGGCCAAGCGCATCATCAAGCTGATCACCGCCACCGGCGACCTGGTCAACCACGACCCGGAAATCCGCGGCCGTCTCAAGGTGGTGTTTTTCCCCGACTTCAACGTCAAGAACGCCCACTTCATCTATCCGGCCGCCGATTTGTCCGAGCAGATCTCCACCGCCGGCAAGGAGGCCAGCGGCACCGGCAACATGAAGTTCTCGTTCAACGGCGCGCTCACCATCGGCACGCTCGACGGCGCCAACGTCGAGATTCGCGAGGAAGTGGGTGCGGACCACTTCTTCCTCTTCGGTCTCAACGCCGACGAGGTGACCGCGCTCAAACGCCAGGGATATCGTCCGCGCGAACATTACGAAGCGAACCCGGAGTTGAAGGAAGTGATCGACCTCGTCGCCAGCGGCGCGCTGGCCGGCGGCGACCGCTCGTTGTTCCAGCCGCTCGTTGACAGCCTGCTCTACGACGATCCTTACCTCGTGCTCGCCGATTACGCCGCCTATGTGGAAGCCCAGTCGAAGGTGGGCGAACTCTGGAATGACCCGACCGAATGGACCCGCAAGTCGATCCTCAACACCGCCCGCATGGGCAAGTTCTCGTCCGACCGCTCGATCCGCGACTACTGCGAGCGCATCTGGAACATCGTTCCCGCCAGCTGATTCCGCCCGATGGTCAACACTTTCATATTCCGCCTCACAGCCAGCCTGCCCGCGCTCCGCTGGTTGGGCGCTTATCGCAGGGATTGGCTGCGCGGCGACGTGGTGGCGGGGATCACGCTCGCCGCCTATCTGATGCCGGCGGGCATTGGCGACGCCTCGCTCGCCGGTCTGCCGCCCGAGGCGGGGTTGTATGCCTGTTTGTTTTCCGGTTTGGTGTTCTGGCTGTTCACCAGCTCGAAGCAAACCGCGATCACCGTCACCTCGGCGATCTCGCTGTTGGTCGGCGCGACGCTTGCGCCGCTCGCGGGCGGCGACCCGGCGCGCTACGCGGCGATGGCCTCCGCCACCGCCATGATGGTTGCCGCGCTCGCCTTCATCGCATGGTTGTTCCGCGCGGGCGGCATCGTCAACTTCATCTCGGAATCGGTGCTGGTCGGTTTCAAGTGCGGCGTGGCGCTCTATCTCGCGAGTTCGCAGTTGCCGAAACTCTTCGGCATCAAGGGCGGCCACGGCGATTTCTGGGAGAAATCCGCAGTGTTCCTGCGTCATCTCGGCGATACGAATGTGACATCCCTCGCCATGGGCGGCACCGCACTGGCGATACTTCTGTTGGGAAAACGCCTGCTTCCCGGCAAACCGGTGGCCCTGTTCGTCGTGGTCGCGGGACTTTTCCTGGGAGCCAACATCGATCTCGCCGCGCACGGTGTGAAACTGCTCGGCGAGGTGCCGCAGGGATTGCCGGAAATCCGCGGCTGG
>DATISV010000243.1:0-5657 GCA_035468505.1 Luteolibacter sp.
GCTTCATCGACGGCTTCGTCCGCGGCGAGATTGCCGACGATTTCCGCGTCAGCGCGGGACCGTCCAGATTTGAATTCGAGCCGGTCGGATTTTCCTTCGGCGCACGTATCGGGCGCACGTTTTAGCGCCGGGAATGCCATCGTGACGGGGCGTCCGATGACTTGGCTTCGGCCGCCCCGCATGATCGGTGGATGGCATCACACCTTTTCCACATCCACGACGATGCGCACCGGATTGGCGAGCGTGTCGAAGACGGGAGACTTGCGGACGAGTTCCTTGACGGTGGCCTCGTCGATGTCGCCCTTGACCTTGAATTTCACGCGGATCTCGCGGTAGCCGCTGCGGACTTGCGGGTCGATGTCGAGCAGGCCGCGCAGGTCGATGTCGCCCTCGAACTCGCTGCTGATGGCCTCGATCTTGTGCCCGCGGCCGGCGGCATGATAGGCGAGCGTGGTGGTCATGCAGCCGGACAGGCCCGCGAGCACGTATTCGACCGGGTTCGGCCCCTTGTCCTCGCCGAGCAGCACCGGCGGTTCGTCGGCGGGCAGCTTGAACGCGTTCTTATGCATCATCTCCTGGCAGGTGCCGTGGAAGGAATCCACGGTGGCCATGTTGTAGCCGCCGTTGTGCCAGCGGTTGCGGGCACGGACCTTGAAGGCGGCGATGGACGGGTCCTGCTTCACGGCCTCGATGGTCTGGTTGAGACGGGTCACGTTGACGCCGTTGAGTTGGGTTTCCTGTTCGATGGTGGTGTTCATGGTTTTGGTTCGGTTATGGGTTTGGGGTTTGCCGCGCGGGAATCGTTCCGGGCGGCATGCCAATCCCTTTTGCGGATGCCGTGCCAAGTGGTTGGGCTTTCATTCAAGCGACTGGTTTCCAGAAGATTGGGAATATGGGCCGCAGCATGATTGGGTCGCGAAATTTCATGAATCCACGGGATTTCGCGAAACAGATTCCTGAAAATCCGTGGCGCGCCATTCAATCTTCGCGGCGGATGTCGAGCGACTTGATGCGCGAGGACAAGGTGGAGGCGGGAATGCCTAACACCCGGGCCGCGCCGTCCGCGCCGGAGACTTTCCACGCGCATGCTTCGAGCGCGCGGCGGATGTTGCTCTTTTCGAGTTCCATCATCTCCGCGGCGCTGAGGATGCGCTTTGCGGATGCGGCGGTTGACGTTTCCACGGTGGGTTCCGCGATGCCGCTCATGGCGCGGGCGAGCGCCAGTTCGCGTCCGTTTGTCAGGATCACCGCGCGTTCGATCACGTTCTGCAGCTCGCGCACGTTGCCCGGCCAATCGTAGCCGTGCAGCATCTGACATAACTCCGGGCCGGGAGGATCGATCTGTTTTCCCAGGCGTTGCGCAAAGCGCGCGGTGAACGCGGCGGCGAGCAGTTCGATGTCGCGCCCGCGCTGGCGCAGCGGCGGGATGGTGATGGGGAAGACGTTGAGCCGGAAAAACAGATCCTCGCGGAACAAGCCGTCGCCCACGCGCTGGCGCAAGTCGCGGTGGGTGGCGGCGACGACGCGCACATCCACCTTCACCGTGCGGTTGCCGCCGAGCGGCTCGAACTCGCCTTCCTGAAGGACACGCAGCAGCTTCGATTGCAGATCGATCGGCAGCTCGCCGATTTCATCGAGGAAAATCGTGCCGCCGTCGGCCATTGCGAAGCGTCCCTCGCGTCGCTGCACGGCACCGGTAAAGGCGCCCTTTTCATGGCCGAAAAACTCGCTCTCGATCAGGGTGGCGGGAATTGCGGCGCAATTCACCAGCACGAGAGGCTTGTTGGCGCGCGGGCTCGCCTGATGGATCGAGCGGGCCACCAGTTCCTTGCCGGTGCCGGTTTCGCCGAGCACCAGCACGGTGGCGTCGGTGGCAGCCACCTGGCCGATGGCGTCGCGCACCGCCTGCATGCAATCGCTGCGGCCGACCAGTTCGCCTCGCCCGGGTGCGTCGCGCAGCGCCTCCCGCAGAAATTCGGTTTCCTGTGTGAGCATGCGGATCTGTCGCTCGGCTTCGAGGCGTTCGTCCGCGTTGCGCAGGATCAGGCTGTGGCACACGCCGTCGCGCGTTTCGAAACGCGACAAGGTGATTTCGGCGGGAAACACCGTGTGGTCCCAGCGCCGTGCGATGAAGTTTTGTGGAATCCACAACTGCTGGCGGCCTTCCGGACGTTCTTCCAACTCGCGGCAAAATGCCCCCAACTGCGTGGCGGACGATTCCGTTAGATAATCGGTCATCCGTTCACCTAACAGATCCTCCGCGGTGCAGCCGAACAGGCGCTCGGCGGCCGGATTCACGCGGGTGATGACAAGTTGCGCGTCGAGCACGAGGATGGCGTCGAGCGCGCTTTCCAATAACATGGCGAGTTGTTCCTCGCGATGGCGCAGTTCACGCTCCACCCGCATGCGCCGAAGTTCCGCCGCGGCGCGGGCGGCGAACACGTTGAACAAGGCGATGGCCCGCTCGTCGCGCGGCATCGGTTTGTCGTCGAGCACCGAAATGTGGCCCATCACCATGCCGTCGGTGTCGAGCATCGGCATGCCGAGATAGCTCACCGCGCTGAGCGGAACGAGATCGGTGTCCTGCGGAAACAACTCGATGAGCCGCTCGGGAATGTGCACGAGCCGGCGGTTCTCGACCACCGACTGGCAGGCGGTTCCGTCGATGGCATACTCGTAGTCATCGACGTGATGGTCGCCGAGCCACATCGCGAGCGCACGGAGTTTCCGCTCCTGCGGCAGGTATTCGGTCGCCCAGCCGCCGAGCGTGCCGAGTGCCTGCGAGAGGTTTTTCACCAAGGCCCGGAAAAACTCCGCACCGGTTTCCGCGCTGGTATCGGAGACGACCAGGCGCAGCGCCTCTTCCTCGCTCAGCCGTTTCCCGCCACTCTTCATGGTGAATAAGGCTAGGTGCGGCTGTGGAGTGGCGTCAATCCGGAGTGGCGGACAGGAGTGTCCGCGCTCCGCAAACAAAACGGGCGCGGACCTTTACCTGTCCGCGCCCGATGTTGCACAATTCCCCCCAAAGATTCCGCGGGCTTCGCCGGCCTTGGTTCGACTTCCCCCCGGAGTTCGATCGGCCAGTGGCTCAGCTTCGCGGAACTGAGAATATGTCGGAAAGGTTTTCAGTTTGCCGTGGCAGGCTGTCGCCTTTCGTTGGTGATACAGTGCGCTTGATTTTCGGGTTTTGGAAGCGGTTTGGACTCCTGAAACCGGCCAGGTGGTCGCAAAACCGGACGCGAAGCCATCTAACAGGCTTTTTCCACCGGCCCGATGACGGCTTCGATCATCTGTAGCGCCTCGCGGTTGGCGCGCACATCATGAACGCGGTGGAGCATCACGCCCTTTTCACGGGCCAGCGCGGTCGCGGCCACCGTCGGCCAATGGCGCAGGGCGGGGTCGTCGTTTTCCAGCAGGCGCGCGATGAACGATTTGCGGGACACGCCTAACAGCAGCGGCCGACCCTCCGGCGCGAGCGCATCGAGGGCGCGGAGCAATGCGAGGTTGTGATCGAGATTCTTGCCGAAACCGATGCCGGGATCAAAACACAGGGCCTCCGCATCGATGCCCGCTGCGACGAGCGTTTCCATGCGCTCATGGAAAAATCCGCGCACTTCCGCGACGACATCATCATAGTGCGGAGCGAGTTGCATCGTGCGCGGCTCGCCGAGCATGTGCATGACCACCACGCCGCAGCCGGAGGCGGCGCACAGCCCGGCCATGTGCGGATCGGCGCGCAGGCCGCTCACGTCGTTGACGATGTCCGCGCCGGCACCGAGCGCGGCGAGCGCCACGGTTGCTTTCATGGTATCGATGGAAATCAGCCCGTCCCATTCGTCGCGCAGCGCCCGGATCACCGGCAGGATGCGCGTGGTTTCCTCCACCGCGCCGACCGGCCGCGCGCCGGGCCGCGTCGATTCGCCGCCGATGTCGATGATTTCCGCGCCCTCGGCGATCATGCGGCGCGCGTGTTCAAGCGCGGCTTGCGTGCCGGAGTGCCGGCCACCGTCGGAAAACGAATCCGGCGTCACATTGAGAATGCCCATGACACGCGCGCGCCGGGTGAGGTCGAGCGTGGCGCGGGGTGTCTTCCAGATCATTGCGGGAATTGACGGCTTGCGGCGACCGTCGAGGCGGCCTAATTTGCGCGCCATGCAACGACTGGCAACCTGGAAATCGATCACCCTCGCCGTGCTCGTGGCGACCACCACCGCGCACGCCGCCGCCCAGCAACCCGGCAACGGCTTCAACGAGGTGGATGGCCCGAACGTGCGCGTCATGCGCCATGATGACGGCTCGCGCACCCACTTCACCCGCACACCGGACAACCGCACGCTCACCAAGCGCAAGTTTTCAGCCAACGGCGTCCTGACCATGATCACCGTCTATCGCATGGACGCCAACGGCAACCCGATCGGCTGCCGCATCTCGGACGGCCAGGGCGACCTGCTCTTCAAGGTGAGCTACGGCTACCGCAAGTCCGACGGCCAGCTCGTCGAGGAACGCATGTTCGACGCCCGCACCGTCCGCCGCGATCCGAACACCGGCAGGGAAATGCCGATCCAGCGGATTTGTTATGTCTATGACGCACAGGGCAACCGCAGCGCGCCGATCGTTTTCAACCTCCTGCCCGGCAAGAAATTCGAGGAAATCTTCGGCGACAAGGCCTCCGCACTCGACCGCAATCCGTTCCAGGAAAACGAGGGTCCGGTGAACCCGAACGCGCGACCGGTGGGCGACCGCTGAAATCCGAGAACGAGCGCGAAGTGCCATCGCCGAAAACATTGCTGCCCATGCTCATCGGCGGTGCCGTCGGTCTCGGCGGAATCATGCAAGGGCTCCACTGGCGCTCGGTCGCGCAGTCCTCCGGCATCGCCGATCTCGAAACCCAGCTCCGGCTCGCCACCGAGGAAAACGAAATGCTGAAACGCGAGAACGCCTCGCTGCGATCACTCGCCCAAGGCGGTGGCGAGGTGGCCGTTCCGCGAGAGGCGATCGACCGCGCCGAGAAGGAAATGGGGCTGCGTTTCCTTTCCAGCCCGGTCGTCCACCAGATCGCCTCGGAGGAATTGCGCGACCGCATCGCTGCCGCGATCGAGAGCCGTTTCGGCCCGTCCGGCATCGACGACCGCCAGGACGCCTACCGGCTCATCGGCTGGCTCGGCCCCGACGACAACCTGCTGGCCCAACTCACGCTCGTCCGCGCGGTGGGCGCGGTCGGTTGGTTCGACGACGTCACCGGCGAGGCATGGGTGACCGAGCGTTTCAATCCGGACGACATCCCGGACCAGGCCGCGCTGCTGCGCCTGCTCTGCCGCATTCTGCTGCACCAGCATTTCCCGCCGCCGCCCGGCTACCCGGGCGACGACGCGGCACGCGCCCGCGAAGCGCTCCACCAAGGCGCGGCATCGGGAGCCGAAGCGCGATTTTACGCCGCCAGCGCCCGCGCGCTCGGCTTCATGCCGATGAGCGAAAACGCGGATGTGGAACAGATTTTCAACAGCCTCCCACCGTTCATCCAGGGTCTCACCACCTTCCCGGTCATCAACGGCAAGGGTCTTGCAGACACCCTGCACGTGCAGGGCAACGAGGCGTTGCACGCCGCCTTGCGCACTCCGCCGCAAACCCCCCGCGCCATCCTGCTGCCTGCGGAAACC
>DATISV010000244.1:0-3040 GCA_035468505.1 Luteolibacter sp.
GAGCGTCTCGTGCGCTTCCTGTGAGATCGAGCCGTAGGACATCGCGCCGGTCTTGAAACGGCGGGTGATGGCCTCGACGGGTTCGATTTCATCGATCGGCACCGGCTTGCGGTTGCCCTTGAACTTCATGAGTCCGCGCAGGGTGGAGAGGTTCTCGCTCTGGTCGTTCACCTTGCGGGCGTATTGCTTGTAAACGTCGTAGCTGCCGGTGCGCGTCGCCTTCTGGAGCAGGTGGATGGTTTCCGGGTTGAAAAGGTGGAACTCGCCGTCCTTGCGCCATTGATACATGCCGCCGGAATCGAGCGCGATCTCGCTCGCCTCGATGTGGCGGTCCGGGAACGCCTGGCGGTGGCGGATGAGCGATTCCTCGGCGATGTCGTCGATGTCGGAGCCCTCGCAGCGGCTGGAGGTACCGGAGAAATACCTGTCCACCAGATCGGTGGCGAGGCCGATGGTTTCGAAGATCTGCGCGCCGCGGTAGGAGGCGACGGTCGAGATCCCCATCTTGGCCATGGTTTTCACCACGCCCTTGATCGAGCCCTTGATGAAGTTGTAGCAGGCCTTCTCGAAATCCATGTCGAGCATGTCGTCCTCGATCATCTTGTGGATGGAATCGAAGGCCATGTAGGGATTGATGGCGTCGGCACCGTAGCCGATGAGCGTCGAGAAATGGTGCACTTCGCGCGCCTCGCCGGTTTCCAGGATGATGGAGACCTTGGTGCGGGTGCCGGAGCGGACCAGATGATGGTGCAGTCCGCCCGTCACCAGCAAGGTCGGCATCGCGGCATTGCCGGCGCTGATGTTGCGGTCCGAGATGATGAGGATGTTGCATCCTTCGGCGATCGCATCGTCGGCGCTCTTGCAGAGTTTCTGGAATGCGGCTTCAAGCCCCTTGCCGCCCTGGTCGGCCGGGAACACGGCGTTGAGGGTGGTGGACAGAAAGCCGTCGCGCTGGATTTCCCGGAGCTGGGCGAGTTGTCTGTTGTCGAGCAGCGGGTGGTCGAGCCGGATCATGCGGCAGGAATGCGGGCCGGGATCGAGCAGGTTGCCCTCGGAGCCGATGAAGGTTTCGGTGGCAGTGACGAGTTCCTCGCGGATGCAGTCGAGCGCCGGATTGGTGACCTGGGCGAAGATCTGCTTGAAATACTGATAGAGGTGCTTCGGCTTGTCCGAAAGCACGGCGAGCGGGGTGTCGTTGCCCATCGAGGCGATCGGCTGCACGCCGGAGCTGGCGGTGGGGCCCAGCAGCATGCGCAGGTCCTCGTAGGTATAGCCGAAGGCGAGCTGGCGCTGGAGCACACGCTCTTTCTCGACGCTCTTGGGTGACTTGGGTTCCGGCAGGTCCTTGAGGAAGACACGGTTTTCCTCCAGCCATTTGCCGTAGGGCTTGGCGGAATAGACACGCTTCTTGACCTCCTCGTCGGGGACGATGCGGCCCTCCTTCATGTCCACGAGGAACATGCGGCCGGGACGCAGGCGGCCTTTTTCCACCACGGTGAGCGGGTCGAGGTCCGGGATCACGCCCACTTCGGATGCCATGATGACGAGGTCGTCCTTGGTGACGTAGTAGCGGCTCGGGCGCAGGCCGTTGCGGTCGAGCACCGCGCCGATCATCTGGCCGTCCGAGAAGGTGATGGAAGCCGGGCCGTCCCACGGTTCCATCATGCAGGCGTGGAACTCGTAGAAGGCGCGTTTTTCCTCATCCATGAGCGTGTGGCGTTCCCACGGCTCGGGGATCATCATCATCATCGCGTGCACCAGATCGTAACCGCCGAAGTGCATGAACTCGAGCGCGTTGTCGAAACGAGCGGAGTCCGAGCCATCCTCGTTGATGACCGGGAAAACCTCTTCGATATCCTCGAACAGCGGGCTCTGGCACAGCGCCTGGCGGGCCTTCATGAAATTGGCGTTGCCCATCACCGTGTTGATCTCGCCGTTGTGGGCGATGAAGCGGTTGGGGTGCGCGCGCGACCAACTCGGGAAGGTGTTGGTCGAGAACCGCGTGTGCATCAGCGCGAGCGCCGACTCGAAATCCGGATCGTGCAGGTCCGGGAAATAGGTCGAGAGCTGGCAGGGCGTGAGCATGCCCTTGTAAACCATCGTGCGCGCCGAAAGATTGGTGACGTAATGGTAATCCGCGCCCGGAAACTTGTTCGAGCGGTTGCCGTGGACGTCGGAAAACTTGTTGGGCACCGCGTTGTCGCGGATCCATTTTCCGACGCGCTTGCGGATCACATAGAGCTTGCGCTCGAACTCCACCGGATCGGTGATGTCCGCGCTGCGGCCGATGAAGACCTGCTTGAGATGCGGCTCGTAGCGGCCGGAGGTCTTGCCAAGGATCTCGCTTTTCACCGGCACCGTGCGCCAGCCGATGAATTTCTGTCCTTCCTCGCGGATCACGTGCTCGAACACCTGCATCGCCGCCTCGCGCTCGCTGGTGTGCGGCGAAAGGAACACGATGCCCGATCCGTACTGGCCTTCCGGCGGCAGCTCGATGCCCTTGGCCGCCATGTCGCGGCGCAGGAACTTGTCCGGCATCTGCACGAACAGGCCCGCGCCATCGCCGGTGGCCGGGTCCGATCCGCTCGCGCCACGGTGGTCCATGTTCTCGTTCATCGTGAGCGTTTTCACGATGATGTCGTGGGACCGCTTGCCCTTGAGATGGGCGATGAATCCGACGCCGCACGCGTCTTTTTCCTGATCGGGGCTCCAAAGCCCCTGGGGTTGCGGCCAGCCAAGCGGAGAATTGAGCGGTTTGGACATGAGAGGGTGGTCGATTGGAGTCGGTGGTCGGGGTTGGTGGATCGTATTCTGGCGTTCGGTTCACGCGGATCCGGATTTGTCCAGCAGGCGGAGTGCCGCTATCGGCCCACACCACTGGAATCGCCGAACCATCAGGCGAAACGGGCGGGAATCTGCTTGTGCCACCGCCCCCTGTCAAGACCGGGGGCGGCAACGCCCGTTTCCCGTTTCCGCAGCGGGAAACCCTGCGATTTTCATTTCGCCAACGCAAGAGACCACGACGGCAAATCGTATCGAC
>DATISV010000245.1:0-2629 GCA_035468505.1 Luteolibacter sp.
CTGCTTCCGGTCAGCGCATTCCCCATCGATGGCACCTGGCCCACCGGCACCACCAAGTGGGAAAAACGCAACATCGCCGAGGAAATCCCGGTTTGGGAAACCGACATCTGCATCCAGTGCAACAAATGCGCCATCGTCTGCCCGCACGCCGCGATCCGGCCGAAGACCTATCAGCCGGAATTGCTGGACGGCGCGCCCGCCACCTTCAAGTCCACCGACTTCAAGATGCGCGAATTCGCCGGCATGAAATACACGCTGCAAGTCGCCGCCGAGGACTGCACCGGCTGCCGTCTCTGCGTCGAGGTCTGCCCGGCCAAGGACAAGAGCAACCCGAGCCGCAAGGCAATCAACATGGCCCCGCAGCTCCCGTTGCGCGAGGCCGAGCGCGAGAACTTCGACTTCTTCCTCAATCTGCCCGACCCCGATCGCGCGATGCTCAAGGACGACGTCAAGACCACGCAGTTCATGCGTCCGTTGTTCGAGTTCTCGGGTGCCTGTGCCGGCTGCGGCGAAACGCCCTACCTCAAGCTGCTCACCCAGATGTTCGGCGACCGGCTGCTGATCGCCAACGCCACCGGCTGCTCGTCGATCTACGGCGGCAACCTGCCGACCACGCCCTACACCACCAACGAATGCGGCCGTGGCCCGGCCTGGGCGAATTCGCTGTTCGAGGACAATGCGGAGTTCGGTCTCGGCATGCGCGCCAGCGTGGACCAGTCGAAGGTCTTCGCGGAAATCCTGCTCAAGGGCCAGGCCGGCCTGTTAGGCGATGACCTCGTCACCGCGATCCTGACAGCCGACCAGTCCGCCGAGAACGGCATCGAGGCCCAGCGCGAACGCGTGCTCGCCGTGCGCAAGGCGCTGGACGGACATAGCTCCCTCGAAGCCCGCACGCTCGCGCAAATCGCCGATTACCTGGTGGACAAGAGCGTCTGGATCGTCGGCGGCGACGGCTGGGCCTACGACATCGGTTTCGGCGGGCTCGACCACGTCATCGCCTCCGGCCGCAACGTGAACATCCTCGTGCTCGACACCGAGGTTTACTCCAACACCGGCGGCCAGCAGTCGAAGTCCACTCCGCTGGGCGCGGTGGCGAAGTTCTCGATGGCCGGCAAGGCGGTGCCGAAAAAAGACCTCGGCCTGATCGCCGCGTCCTACGGCACGGTCTATGTCGCCCGCGTCGCAATCGGCGCCAAGGACGGCCACACGGTGAGCGTTTTCCGCGAGGCGGAAAGCTACGACGGCCCCTCGCTCATCATCGCCTACAGTCACTGCGTCGCACACGGCTACAGCATGTCGCAGGGACTCGAACAACAGAAGCGCGCCGTCAATTGCGGCTACTGGCCGTTGTTCCGCTACGACCCGCGCCGCGCCGACAAGGGCGAGAACCCGATGAAACTCGACTCGTCCGCGCCGAAGAGCACGCTGGCCGAATTCACCAGCAACGAAACCCGCTTCCAGATGCTCCAGCGCATCGATCCCGAACGCGCCGCCATGCTCCAGCAGATGGCCGCCGATTCCGTGAAGGAACGCTTCGAACTCTATCAGCAAATGGCCGCGACCAAGGACACCGCCGCCGCGGAATGATATCAACGCTTCACCGAACCAAATCCCATGAACCTGGAAACCACCTATCTCGGCCTGAAGCTGAAAAACCCGCTGATGCCCGGTGCCTCGCCGCTGGTTGACAACCTCGACAACGTCCGCCGTCTCGAAGACGCCGGCGCGGCCGCCATCGTCATGCACTCGCTCTTCGAGGAGCAGGTTACCCAACAACAGCTCGCGGAGTTCTCGCACACTGAGAATCCCGCGGAGTCGTTCTCCGAGGCCACGTCCTACTTTCCGCACATGGACGACTACGCGCTCGGGCCGGACCGTTACCTGGAGCAGATTTCCAAGATCAAGGAGATGGTCGAGATCCCCGTGATCGGTTCGCTCAACGGCGTGAGTCTCGGCGGCTGGACCAGTCATGCGAAACTCATCGAGCAGGCCGGTGCCGACGCGCTCGAACTCAACGTCTATTACATCGCCACCGATCCCGAGGAAAACGGCGCCTCCGTGGAGAGCCGCACGCTTTACATCCTGCAATCGGTCCTCGACTCCGTGAAGATCCCGGTGGCGCTGAAGCTATCGCCCTACTTCTCCGCGCTGGCGAGTTTCGCGCGCGACATCGACTCGCTCGGCGCCGCCGGGCTGGTGCTCTTCAACCGTTTCTATCAGCCAGACATCGACATCGAGGAACTCGAGGCCACCCACCGGCTGGATCTCTCGAACTCCACCGAATTGCGCCTGCGGCTGCGCTGGGCCGCCATCCTCCACGGCCGCCTGAAGGCCAGCATCGCGCTCAGCGGCGGCGTCCACAGCACCGAGGACATCATCAAGTCGATCATGTGCGGGGCCGATGCCGTGCAGGTCGTTTCCAGCCTGCTCAAATACGGCCCGTCGCACATCGGCACCCTGCTCCACGGCCTGGAAACCTGGCTCGAGGATCACGAATACGAATCGGTGCGGCAAATGTGCGGCAGCATGAGCCTGCGCCACTGCCCGGACCCGTCGGTTTACGAACGCGCCAACTACCTGCGCATCCTCCAGCTCTGGAAAGTCTAACCCGGATTCCGAAGTTGTGAGG
>DATISV010000246.1:0-1606 GCA_035468505.1 Luteolibacter sp.
GACATCGGCCCGACAGAACGCGTGACCGGCTTCGAAAGCCTTGGGCGGGGTGTCGATGAGGCCGAGGTTGACGATTTCGATGCCGGGGCGCGCGAGCCTGCCTTCGACCTCGGCGAGGTATCCTTCGAGGCGTTCCTTGAGGCCCTCGAATTGCGGCCAATAGGCTTCGAGCCCGATGCCGAAGAGACCGATGCGGACGGGGTGGATTTGCATGGGGCGATTCCTAGGCGGCCGATTCCGCGGGGACCATTCCTTTCGTGGGAAATGTATTGCGGGAATTGCGGTGTCGCGCCCGGTGCTGCATGCGCCGCAAGATCGGCGGGGAGGGGGGCGTTTCATCCATCATGTTCAAGCGTGTGTCGTGGCAGGCAAGGTGGGGAATGGTGGCGGCATTGATGTTTTCATGTGCGGGGCCGCTGCGGGGGGACGCATTGCAAGAAGGTTTCCGCAATCCGCCCCACGAGGCCGGCATCCGCTGCTTCTGGTGGTGGCTCAACGGCAATGTGACCCGCGAGGCGATCACGCGCGATCTGGAGGAGATGAAGGCGAAGGGTTTCAGCGGGGCGTTGATCTTCGACGCCGACGGCAGCAGCCAGCGCGGCAACGAGCGGGTGCCGGCCGGGCCGGTGTTCGGCTCGCCGGATTGGACGAAACTTTTCGTCCACGCCTGCCGCGAGGCGCAGCGGCTGGAACTGGAGCTGAGCCTGAATTTACAAAGCGGCTGGAACCTCGGCGGACCGGGAGTGGGCGAGGAGGATGCCACGCAGCACCTCGTGTGGTCGAAGACCGTGGTCGAGGACGAGGTGGACGTATTACTACCGCGTCCCGTGGAGGGCTTTTACCGCGATGTCGCGGTGATCGCGGTGCCGTTGCGGGAAGGGAAGATCACGCCGCTCCAGCATCTGGATCTCAAGAGTTCGACGCGCGAGTTGGGGATGTCGGCCCCGGATTGCCGGTTTCTATTGGAAACCGCCGCCGGGGCGAACAACGAGGCCGTGTTGAAGCCCGGCGACATACTCGTGTTGACCGGGCGGATGGATGCGGACGGAAGGCTGCGCTGGAAAGCGCCCGCGGGAAAATGGGAGGTCCTCAGGATCGGCCACACCGCCACCGGCGCGCACGTCTCCACCCACAGCGAGGGCTGGGGCGGTCGGGTGCTCGATTATCTGAACCCCGCCGCGCTCGACCACTATTGGCAGCGCAACATCGATCCCCTCATCGAGGCGATCGGGCCGCTGGCCGGGACCACTTTGAAATACGTCCACACCGACAGTTGGGAGGGCGGCGGGATGAACTGGACGCCGGGTTTCGAAAAAACCTTCCGCGAGCGGCGTGGCTACGATCCCATTCCGTGGCTGGCCGTGGTGGTGGGGCATGTGGTCGGCAGCCGGGAGGAATCCAACGCCTTCCTCGCGGATTTCCGCAAAACGATCGGCGGCCTGGTGGCGGATCACTACGGGCATCTCGCCGCGCGCGCCGCGCGTCACGGCATGGGCACGCATCCGGAATGCTCGGGGCCGCACGCCGGTCCGCTCGACGGGCTGAAAAACTATGGACACAGTAGTTTGATTATGAGCGAATTCTGGTCGCCCTCGCCGCATCGCCC
>DATISV010000247.1:0-2640 GCA_035468505.1 Luteolibacter sp.
GACATGCTCGCCACCCTGCCCGACATGCCGACCGCCGAGGTCAACGGCCGCACGGTTTTGCGGCCGACGGTCGAACACGAGAGCTTCAGTTGGCACATGCCTTCCATGTATCCTCTTTACCCCTATCAGATATATCAACCCGGCAAACCCGGCATCGAACTGATGCGCGACACCTTCCTGCACGGCATCGGCGAAAAGACCCGCATGGACCACCGTGCGTGGATCCAGGGCGTCGTCCATTTCGCCCACCTCGGCATCACCAAGGAAGCCAAGGAACTCATTATCCGCAAACTCGGCGACGGCCCGTATCGGTTTCCCGCGTTCTGGCCGCCCGACATCGACCACGCGCCCGACCACAACTGGGGCGGCATGGCCATGATCGGCCTGCAGGAAATGCTGATGCAAACCGGCGACGAGCGCATCCTGCTGCTGCCGGCCTGGCCGCCGGAATGGGACGTGGACTTCAAACTCCATGCTCCGCACCACACAGTGGTGGAGGCGAAAGTGAAAGATGGGAAGGTGGAACAGTTGGAGGTGACACCCGCGACGCGGAAGAAGGATGCCGCGGTGTGGGAACGGCGCTGAATCGTTTCCCAATTCCGTCACTAGCGGACGCCGCATTCCGCCGCCGTCAATGGATTCATCCGGGCATGGACCACGGATGGAAAGCGGATCCATTCCCTCGTTGGGCCGCTTCTCATGTGCTTCGGTCCGCGTGGCGGTATTCGATGCCGATCAGGCAGAGGTCGTCCTTGAAAGTCCTGGCTCCGGACAGGTCGAGGACCGCCGATGCGATGCCGCCAACGAGGTTCGCGAGGTTTTCCGGTCGGAGACCGTCAAGCGATTGAATGAGCCCGTCGATGCCGAGGTCATCATCGCTCGATGGGGCCGGAGGCATTTCGGTCAGGCCGTCGGTGAAAAGAAGCAGGCGGTCTCCGGGGTCGAGCCGGTTCGAGCCGGTCGTGAATTGCGGCTCGTGGACCAGCATCAGCGCCGGGCCCTTGACTTCCTTGTTGTCGAACAGCTTTTGCGCGCGGTGCGAACCCGCGGGCAGTCGCAGGGGGGGATGGTGGCCGGCGGTGGAGTAGGAGAAGCTGCCGTCGGCCGTATCGATGACGAGATAGAAGGCGGTGATGAATTCAAACGACTCCTCGCGGGCGATGACCTCGCGCAGCCGCCGGTTCAGCCGGCTCAGGAAAGCGTCGGGCTCCGAGAGTCTCGCGGCCTCGCTGCGCGCCATCGCGTTGAGCGCGGACATGGTGAGCGCCGCACCGACACCGTGCCCCATCACGTCGGCGATGAAGATGCCGACACGGGTTTCCGAGAGGGGCAGCAGGCAGAAGAAATCGCCGCCGACCGGACCGCTCGGGCGGTATTCGTGGATGACTTCGATGGAGCCTTTGCCGGGTTCCGGTGTTTCCGGGAAAACGACCCGCCGGGCGGCGAGGAAGGAGCGCTGGACCTCGCTGGCACGGCAGAGTTCCTGTTCCATCTGCTCCTTCATGCGGTTGACGAGGAGTTCGCGCTCCTTGTGGGCGGTGATGTCGCGCGAGATGCCGAAAATCCCGGTGATGTTGCCGTCCGCGTCGCGCAAGGGCATTTTGGTGGTGGAGACCCAGGTCACCCGTCCGTCGGCCCAGGTCTCCTTTTCCTCGATGCCGATCAGCGGCTCGCCGGTGGCGATGATCCGTTGTTCGTCCGCGAAGGCCGCCGCGGCGTGCTCTTCCGTGAACAGGTCGTAATCCGTCTTGCCGATCAACTGGTCCGGGGAATCGTAACCGAGCCATTTCGCTCCCCATTGACTGATCAGGACGATCCTCCCCTGACGGTCCATGAAGTAGATATTGTCGGAAATGTGATCCATCAATTGCCGTAGCATCTCGCCTTGGACGAGTTCCGAGGGTGGTTGGGTGTTTTCCATGGTGGCGACACTTGGGTTTCAGACGCTCGCGCATACTACCAGCCGGTTGTCAGCCTCCGCAATGCCGGTTTCTTATCGTTTGCGCCGTTTTCAGCCATGGAGCCAAGACGCGATCTGGCATGCGGATGAAGCAAAGCGCCAAGTGGAAAGTGAGCGGAGCCTGTTACCTGGCGCTTTGGTTGGCGATGGAAAGGATGCGCTTGTAATCGGGGCCGTATTTTTCCAGCGCCTCGATGATGAGGTCCTGTGACTCATCGGGGGTCATGCCGGGAATGCCTTTCGAGCGAAGTTCATCCACCTTGACGCTCGCGGCGACCTGTTCATCGAGATCGGGGATCATGTCCTTCCATGAATTGCCATGTTTCCTGGAAAGACTCTCGATGAGCGCCATCTTCATGTGTTCGGGTATGCCATCGGTGCTCTCCTTGAACCCGTTGATGCGGTGCCAGGCGGCGGACTGTTCGGTGATGAAGCGAACCTGATCCTCGGGGGTGCCGGCACTCGTGGCGTCAGCGAGGATCTGGTCGGAGACATACCCGGGAATGCGGGCGATTCCGTTGGAGTTGAATGTTTCGAGCATTTGCCCGGCCGTGAGTGTCTCCCAGGATCCGTCGTCCGGAGAGATGCCGGCGGGTCTTATCATCGAGGCATCGACAGGATGGCTGGCGGATGGGGCGAGGGCATTCCCGGTCTTGGCACCGGGTGCGTGAAGCCGTGCG